>NZ_CACSJY010000006.1:0-166731 GCF_902706155.1 Pseudomonas sp. 18058 | reverse complement strand
ATCCTGTGTCAGCCTCCAGCCATCGGCGGGGACATCAATTCGCTACTAAACCCGCGACAACTATGCTCAGGTACAGGAATATACCCAGCATATGGCCGCCGAACCGGCAGTCTCGTAAACAACAATACCCAGCCCACTTTAGAGGGCATTACCCATGGATAGCAGAACCTTACGCAACCTGATGCGCATCGTGCAGACCGGCTCTTTGTCGGCCGCAGCCGAGCATTCGTGCCTGACTGTGCAGGCGTTGGCCGCGCAGTTGAACAAGGTCGAAGAGCAGTTCGGTTTCCGCTTGTTTCGTCGTTCCAACAAAGGGCTGACGCTGACGCCGCAAGGCACTGAGCTGACGCCGTATATGGACAAAGTGCTGATTGCCACGCGACAGATGGAAGAAAAGGTCGAGGCGCTGAAGGTGCCGGGCCAGCGGACGTTGAAGGTTGCGTTGAACAACACGTTGTCGACTGACTTCAATCGGCGAATGATCGGGCGCCTGATCGAGGTGTTTCCCGATTATCAGATGGAATTCAGCTACGCCGAGTCGATGGAAAATCTCAGCAAGTTGAAGAACGAAGACTTTGACCTCGCGGTGCTGATCGGCCCGCAGCGTCCGGGTTTGCCGAGCATTGTCTTGCCCGAAGTGCAGGTGCAGGTGGTCGGCGCGCATTGCGGGCAGGAGAACGATCCGCTGACGTTGCTGGGCAACAAGTTTCAGGTACGTCCTGCAGAAGATTGTCCGTATTCCCACAGCTTTTTGCGTTTTCTCGACGCCGGGCTGGGCAATCACGAGAACGGTCAGCGCATGGTCTATTCGTGCAGCGAAACGCTGACGTTGTCGTTGATCACACAGATGGATGCGGTCGGCATGGTCTCGCGTGAGGCTGCGCAGAAAAACGGCCTGACGATTTTCCCGGGGTTCGAGGACTTCCTCGAAGTGCGCCTGGCGGTGAACAACTCGGAGTTGTCGCGCCAGGCACTCAGCGATGTTGTCGATCTGCCGTTACATGAACGAGCCGAGCGCAATGTACGCAGCCGTCCCAACCGCCACACTGAGAAAGAGGTTTTTGCTGAAATACGCACATAACAACGTCGGAATCGCGGCATAGAATTCCGGGCGGTCGAGCTGTATGTGCTGATCCTTGATCAACAAGGGAGTCAGGCTGATCGCAGCGACGATCGCCACCGGCAGGTATTCCAGCGCCCGCGCGACAAATGGCGGCAAGTGATCGGTATTGATTTGCAGTGGCAAGGCGCGTGGCAGAAAGGTCACGGCCATCATCAGCACCACTACCAGAATCAGGAACGTTTGGTCAGGCATACACCCACTCCGCAGCCCACAAACGTGGCGATAAACACATTAAACGGCGAGCTGCCGACCAGGCTCAGGGCGCCCATGCAGATCACCGCTGCCGCGGCGGCGATCAGTTTGTTGCGCGTGTTGCACAGCGACACCAGCACGTAGAGCATCATCGCCGTCAGTGCGTAGTCGAGCTGATATTTGATCAGGTGCGCCGCGTACTGTGCGCAAACTGCGCCGAGCAATCCTCCGAGCACCCACGAGGTGTGGCAGAACAGGTTGAAGCCGATCAGATAGCGCACGTTGACCGGCGCGCCGGTGCCGAGTTTCACACTGTGGAAGGCGAAGGATTCATCGGTCAGGCCACCGGCGTAAGCCCAACGCTCCATGCGGCTCAAACCGAGCGCGCGCAGGGCTTTGGCCATATAGACCGACATCAACATGTGCCGCGCGTTGATCAAAAAAGTAGTCAGCACAATGGTGGTCAGCGACGCGCCGCTGGAGATCAGCGCCAGCGCGGCGAATTGCGAAGCGCCGGCGTAGACGAACAGGCACATCGCCACCGGCAGCCACATCGGCAACCCGGCGTTGACGGCCATCAGCCCGAACACAAACGACACCGTGAAGTAGCCGGCGACGACCGGGCTGGCTTCGGCAAATGTGCGCGATGGCTGATGGGTGACCATCAGCGGCGCACTGCCGGACCGTTCATTCATAGATCCCTCTCAAATGTCCGTTCGCCGTGGGGCTCGCAAAAACCCTGGGCAGTCCAAAAACGCTTGCCCGCGAGGTTAGCATCGTCGACGAACAGAAACATCCGCAACACGCCCACACGCTTCATGTCGGACGACGCCGCTTCAACCAGACGCTGACCGACACCCTGGCTGCGATAGCGCGGGCTGACGGCCAGATGATTGATCGTGCCGCGACTGCCGAGCATACCGCCAAGCACCGCGCCGACGATTTCGCCGGCGACGTCGAAGGCGAGATACGACGTGGTGGTTTTCTGAATCAGCACGCCGCGCAGGCACTTGGCGTCCTGCCATTCGCAGAAAGACACTTCGTCGAACTGGCGGAAGAAGCGCTCCATGCGCTGCGCATCCTTGGCCGTGGCGCGTCGCAGCACCACAGGCGTCGAGCACTCGACGCCATCGATTGGGGTGATCTGATTAGCGAACAATGTCGAAAGCGGTCCCGGGCCGCGAGAAAGAAATCGCCAGAATCTGCCGATATGCCATGGCATGGGTGTGCGTGTTGCGCGCAGGCGTCACGTAGTGGCGCATGTCGCGGTCGAGGAAGTAAGTGGTGTCGAGAATTTCCTTGTAAGTGGTCGACGCCAGTTGATGCTCGTGGATGTCGTACAGACGACTCTCGGCACCCTCGACGTTGTTGCGGCCCCAGAAGTGCACGCCGCTGAACGGGTAACCGTCGCAGTGAATCCCTTCCGGAGTAATTTCCAGTTGTTTGCCGGGTTTGATCTCGATACGGATCTGATGGATCTGGCACTGCCAGATTTCATCGTGCAACTCTTCCGGCAACACACTTTTGTACACTTCAAAATCGGTGTCGATCAGGCTGCGCATCACTGGCGACGAAATCACTTCATCGGAGAAGTCCTGGAAGTGTCGTACCAGGCCGCCGACGTAGGCGTTGTTCTCTTTGGATTGCACGTACGCGCGATGCTCAAGTTGCGTCAGCTCGCGGGTTTTCGGGTTGTACTCGAAGTCGCTGTAACGACGGTACCGCATGCCGGCTTCGGCCTGACCGTAGTAGCTGTCAGGCTCCATGTTTTCCCAACTTTTGGTCAGTCTGACGAAGTCGGCAAAATGACCGTAGAGATTGAAGTCACCACCCTGGACGTTGACAAATTTGTCGCGCCGTAGCGATTCGCCCACTTCTCTGTTCAAAACGATCATTACCCAATTCTCCACTGCGTTGAGCGGCCTAATCTATTAGGTGGAGAATTTGCGTCCATGAGAAAGAATTTCAGGCATTTAAAGCCCTGTTTGAAACGAAGTTTGCAGCGACTTAAAAACTACTTTTACATGACAAAAACATGGTTTTTTTCTGGTTTTCATCAAAAATCCGTCGAAAAAAAACCCCGAACGAATCGGGGTTTTTCTCAAGTTTCTTACACTCGATCGATCATCAGAAGATGTTGATCGGGTAATCCACGAACACACGCAGCTCGTTGCCGCTGACGTTGTACTCGCTGGACTTCTGCGACACGCGCAGGATCGAGCTGCGCAGTTTCACGCTCAGGTCTTTGGCCGGGCCACTTTGCACGACGTACTTGAACTGGTTGAAGATCTCGCGCTCGGTGCCGCCTTCGCTGGTGGACGTAGTGATGTTGTCGCCACGTACATAAGCAACGTTGTAGCTCAGACCCGGCACGCCGAAAGCGCTGAAGTCGAGGCCGTAGCCCAACTGCCAGCTGCGTTCGTCTTCAGCGTTGAAGTCAGACCAGTAGGAGTTGGCCAGGTAGATGGTGTTGCCACCGTCGCCGACACGACCCTGATCTTTCTGATAGCCGCCGTAGGCGTAGCCCAAGTTGCTGTCGCCAGTGGAACGCTGGTGCGCCACGGTGAACGAGTGCGGGCCGGTGACGAAAGTCGCGGCCAGGCTCCAGATCTTGTTGTCGTCGCCGGTTGCACCGCTTTCGCGGACGTAGGAATTGTCCAGCTTGGTGCGGTAGCCGTTGAAATCGAGGGTCAGCGATTGATCCTTATCGATCGGGAACACGTAGTTGGCGTTCACGTATTGCTTCTTCAGCACGTCTTCGACGTCGGAAGCGTACAGCGCAGCCTTGAACTGTTCGGTGAACTGGTAGCTACCGCCCAATACGTTGATCGACTTCAGACCACCGCTGTCACGGCCTTCCGCGCTCTTGCGCGATTCGGCGGTGAAACGACCGGCGTTCAGCTCCAGACCTTTGATCTCTTTGGAAGTGATCAAAGTACCGGTGTAGCTTTCCGGCAGAAGACGCGAGTTGTCGTAGTTCAGCACCGGCAGGGCCGGCATCTGGTCACCGTACGTCAGGGTGGTGCTGGACAGACGGAATTTGACCGCTGCGCCGCCCTTGGACAGGTCGTCGGCCGGAGCGCCGCTGGCGCCCTTCTTGAAGAAGTCGATACCACCGGCGCCGCTGCGATCTTCGCTGCGTTCCAGGTTCAGTGCGTACAGACCGAAAGCGTCGACGCCGACACCGATGGTGCCTTGGGTGAAGCCGGACGAGAACGTACCGATGGCCGCTTGGCCCCACTCGGATTTGTCATCGTTGCCGTCTTTGTAGTCACGATTGATGTAAGCGTTGCGCAGCAGCACTTTGAGGCTGCTGTCTTCTTGAAAACCCTTGGACTCGGCCTGGTCGTTAGCCATGGCCTGTGTGGCGCTCAACATCCCCAGAGCGATCAGGCTGATTCGCTTGTTCAACATTTTATTTTCCTTATTACGGGTTGAAACGCGCTGTGTCGAACGGCTGAAACGGCGCTTTTGCACTCTTTTTTCATCCCGAAACAAAAAGACCCGCCCACGACCAAGTCGTGGCGGGCCTTCTTATTATTTTGAGTCATGGCGGTTGGCCACAGGCGTTGGGCCGAATCGTAGCCGCGCCCGGAACAATGTGTCAATTTCAAGAATCGTCTTTAAATAGGCGAAATTCGTCTAAGAAACGTAATTTTTGCGATAGCGGGTTGCAAGGAATCGGTGACAACCAGTGATTTTGACGTTGTGCAGAGGAAGATTTTTCAGCGGTTTATCGCGTCCATGATTGCCCTCACGAGTTGGTTTATTTCGCTGACCGAGCGGGTTGTACGGGCTGAGACACAATCCGAAACAATCCAGCAGCGGAACTTCTCAGGAATAATTAACGAAAGTAAATAGCAAGCATTATCATCCGCGCCCTACACGCTACAGCCTAAAAATCCTACGGATGTTTTCTTCAATGCCTGCCCCTTTTCGCCTGACGTCCTACAGCTTTGGCCTTTCTGCCCTGCTGTCTGCCGGTTTTTCCTACGCTGCTCCTACAACACTGCCTGAAACATCGATCAGCGCTGCCGAAGCCGAAGACGATGATCCGCGCGTAAAGGTCAGCAACACCGCGACTCGCACCTCGACGCCGGTGCGCTACGTACCGCAGGCCATCGATTCAATCAAGACCGCCAATGTGGCGAACTACGGCACCAACGACATTGGCGATGCGTTGAGCGGTATCCCCAACGTCAGCAGCGGCGCCGACACGCGTTTCGACAGCCTGCGCATCCGGGGTTTCGACGCGAGCAACGACTTTTATCTGGACGGCATCCGCGACGACAGCCAGTACAAGCGCGACATGCACAACATCGAACGCGTCGAAGTGCTCAAGGGCCCGGCCGCTGTGTTGTATGGCCGTGGTAGCCAGGGCGGCATCGTCAACCGCGTGAGCAAGATGCCGGAATTCGGCCGTCGCTCGACGATTGAAGCCCAAGGCAGCAGCGAAGATTTGCGCAGTCTGTACGCCGACCTCAGCACCGATCCGAGCGAAAACATCAGCCTGCGCCTGAACATGGGCAACATGGATGAAAACAGCTTCCGTGATGGTGTCAGTGGCAATCGCCAGTTGTTCGCGCCGTCGATGAGCTGGCAACTGAGCCCGGATCTGAATTGGTTGGTGCAGTACGAATACAGCCGCTACAACCGCACGCCGGATCGCGGCATTCCGGGGGTTAATGGTCGTCCGGCCGATGTCGGGCGCGACACCACTTATGGCAACGATCACGATTTCATCGACGATAAAACCCAGTCGTTGCGCTCGAAGCTCACTTACGAAATCAACGAAAACTGGCAACTGCGCCAGATCCTCGGCGTGTTCAAACTCGACAGTGATTTCGACAACACCTACCTCACCGGTTATGTCCCGGCGACCTACAAGGTCACGCGTCAGCACTGGCAGCAGGATCTGACCACCCGCAACATCTACAACAACATTGAGCTGGAAGGCGGTTTCGACACCTTTGGTCTGGAGCATCGTCTGCTGACCGGGATCGAGATCGGCACTCAACGCCGCGACCCGAAGCTGTACAACGCGGCGACCACGGGCCCCGGCAGCTCGCCAGTGCCAGCGCTGGATCTGTACAACCCCAATCGCGATTTGCGCCACACCGGGCGCATGCAGGTATCCAGCGACACTCACACCGAAGTCGAAAGCCGTGCCCTGTACGTGCAGGATCAATTGCGCCTGAACGATCAATGGCAAGTGCTCGCCGGTTTGCGTTACGACACCTTCGACATCGAGTCGACCAACCAGTTGAAAAACATCAGCGAAGACCGCGACAGCCACAGCACCAGCCCGCGCGTGGGCCTGGTCTGGACGCCGCTGCACAATCACTCGTTCTATGCCTCATGGACTAAAACTTTCTCACCAGTGGGCGGCGGTCTCATCGGTATCACCCCGGGTGCAGCGGGCAACTCCAATGACCTGAGCCCGGAGCTGACCAAGCAGAAAGAAATCGGCGTGAAGAGCGACTGGCTCGAGGATCGCCTGAGTACCACGCTGGCGATCTACGACCTTGAGCTCTACAACCGCCGCACCGCAGATCCAAACGATCCGACCGTAACCGTGCTGACCGGTGTGCAACGTTCACGCGGGATCGAGCTGACCGGCACTGGAAAAATCGCCGGTAACTGGTACGTGCGCGGCGGCGTTGGGGTGCAGGACGCGACGATCGAGAAGGACAACAACGGCCTGGAAGGTAAACGCATCAACAACGTCGCCAAGCACAACGGCAGCCTGTTCCTGACTTGGAAACCGGAGATGGGCTGGTATGGCGAAACGGGACTGACGCTGGTTGGCCAGCGCTATGCCGATAACCTCAATACGACCGTGCTGCCGGGGTATGGCCGCTGGGATGCGCTGGTGGGTTATCGGATGAAGGATTGGGATTTGCGTGGGGCGTTGAACAATATTACTGATCGCGAGTATTACTCGTCGGCGACCAGTGCTGCGCAGATCCAGCCGGGGGCGCCGCGAAGTGTGGTGATGACGGGGACTTATTCGTTCTGACTGCGCGTAAGCCCTTCAGGCTCACAACTAGACGGACGAGAGATAAAGCCTGATTGGTTTTCTGAGTGCGTCTGAATTACATTCAAGCGCACTACCGCTCGTCGGGACTGTCAGATTTTACAGGTGCCGAATGAACCCTGTTCGCAGTAGAAACCAGACGAGTTTCTAAAAGTCCTGGAGCGGTGACCTCATGCCAAAAACGTTGAATAAAGAAAATGAATATGGCGGTTGGTTCTCACCCGTAGATGGTGAGATTTGTGCCTATCCCGTGACGGTAAGTGGTTTCGGCAATGACTATGAAGACGGAGATAGATTCCACATACGTATGAAACGTAATGGTGTCGATTATGCGGTAGAGGCGGCGTATTTAGTTCCGCCGGGGTCAAACTATAGAACCTTTTCTCTACGGCTTGAGGACATCCAACTGGGCCCTACCTACATACAAGCTCAAGCGAGCCATCCAAACGAGGATGAATGGCTTCCAGATCTCGGGACAATATATGTACTCACACCACCCGAGAAATAAACATGAAAGGCAGAGACAATTAGTTCAATCTTTCGAAATTGAGCAGTATTAGCGCAGCTGATTCACTCCTTCCTGCTTTAAACTTCCCAAAAAAAAGCGCCGCCATCCCGGCAGCGCTTTCACCCATCCCTGTTGTTCTTCTTATCCTTCCAGCACATCCCACAATGCTTCCAGTTCGGCCTCGCTGAACAGGTCAGCGGGGTAGCGCTCGATCATCATCCGGCGCGGATCAGGAACCCTGATCTGACGCGTTCCATTGGATTTCAACCAGTGCGCAACGCGGTGGAGCGATTCGCCGTTAACGGCCATGGGATGCAAAGTCCGCTCGCTGATTACGTTCACTTCGGCGTTCATTTCAGCGCTCTCTCCCCGTTCGTGAGCGGCTACGTTATCCAAGGTTTATGACAGAACGATTGAAGTTCTTTTCCCCTCCCTAGTGCCCCCAGACGAATACAAGAGCTATGCCAATGTTTCGCATTTGTCGACAAGTGGATACAAAAAAGCCCGCCGTCCTTTCGGGCTGCGGGCCTCTGTTCATACTTAGCGAGCTAATCATTGCCCGGCTGATTTGGTAATCAACTCAAGCTGTTACGACTCAACTCACTCTTTGTTCTGCGCTGGTTGCTGTTGGGTAAGGCAGTGGATGTTGCCGCCGCCCAGTAACAGTTCGCGGCCCGGGACCATGACCACTTCGTGCTGCGGGAACAGGTTCTGCAGAATTTCCAGGGCGGGTGCGTCCATCGGGTCGTCGAAGCTCGGCGCGATGATGCCGCCGTTGACGATCAGGAAGTTCACGTAAGAACCGGCCAGACGCACCGACGGATTACGCTCCTGCGTGCCGTCGACCGGGTCGACACCGGCGCACTCTTCTTCGGTCGCGTACAGCGGGCCCGGAATCGGCATTTTGTGCACCGTGAATGGGCGGCCCTTGGCGTCAGTGCTGCTTTGCAGGACTTTCATCGCAGCCTGGCAGCGCGGGTAGTTCGGATCCTGCGGATCATCCGTCCACGCCAGCAGCACTTCGCCCGGACGCACGTAGCAGCAGAAGTTATCCACATGGCCGTCGGTTTCGTCGTTGAACAAACCGTCCGGCAGCCAGATGATTTTATCCACAGCCAGATTGGCGCTGAGCACCGCTTCGATTTCTTCGCGACCCAGATGCGGGTTGCGATTGCGGTTCAGCAGGCATTCTTCGGTGGTGATCAGCGTGCCTTCGCCGTCGACGTGAATCGAACCGCCTTCGAGCACAAAACCTTCAGTGCGATAGCGTGGGCTGCGTTCGATCTCGAGGATCTTGCCGCCGACCTGCGAGTCGCGATTCCACGGCGAATACAGACCGCCATCGAAACCGCCCCAAGCGTTGAAGTCCCAGTTCACACCGCGCACTTCGCCGTTGTTATTGATGACGAAAGTCGGGCCGCTGTCGCGTACCCAGGCGTCATCGCTGGACATCTCGACCACGCGGATATTCGGCACGTCCAGGCGGGCGCGGGCGTTTTCGTATTGGCCGGCGGAAACGGCAACAGTCACCGGCTCGAAACGCGCGATGGCTTTGGCCACTGCTGCGTGCGCGGCTTGCGCCGGTTTGCCACCCAGACGCCAGTTGTCCGGGCGCTCGGGCCAGATCATCCAGGTCTGCGTTTGCGGCGCCCACTCGGCCGGCATGTGAAAGCCGTCGGCGCGCGGGGTACTTTTCAATGTGGTCATCGGGATCAGGACTCCAGGGAACCGTCGAGGGTTTTCAACGCGCCGTACAGGTTCGGACGGCGGTCACG
This sequence comes from Pseudomonas sp. 18058, assembly GCF_902706155.1. NCBI lineage: Bacteria > Pseudomonadati > Pseudomonadota > Gammaproteobacteria > Pseudomonadales > Pseudomonadaceae > Pseudomonas > Pseudomonas sp. 18058. The sequence goes on along the minus strand of NZ_CACSJY010000006.1, from coordinate 157,096 downwards.
GAATGAACCCCACGCGCTGCGAATGTGTTCGAGCTCGTCGAGGTTGAAAGTGTGCACAAGAATACCTTCTTCGGTTTTATTCAGCTCCTGCACTTTTTCGCCGAACTGGTTGGCGATGAACGAAGAACCGTAGAACGTAATGTCGTAGCCGTCCTGTTCTTCGTTGCCGATGCGGTTGCTGGCGATCAGCGGCATCAAGTTAGCGCCGGCATGGCCCTGTTGCACGCGCTGCCAGTGATCGCGCGATGAGATGGTCTTGTCGTGCGGTTCGCTGCCGATCGCGGTCGGGTAGAACAGGATTTCCGCCCCTTGCAACGCCATGCTGCGCGCCGCTTCCGGAAACCACTGATCCCAGCAGATGCCTACGCCGATTTTCGCGTAACGCGTATTCCACACTTTGAAACCAGTGTCGCCTGGGTTGAAGTAATACTTCTCGTGATAGCCCGGGCCGTCCGGAATGTGGCTTTTACGATAAATCCCGAGGTTGCTGCCGTCGGCATCGATGATCGCGATGCTATTGAAACGCGCGCGGCCGGCCAGCTCGTAGAAGCTGATCGGCAGCACCACTTGCAGTTCTTTGGCGATTTTCTGGAAATGTTTGATCGCGACGTTTTCTTCCACCGTCGTCGCCAGTTGCAGATAGTCCGGGTTCGGCTTCTGGCAGAAGTACGGCGCCTCGAACAGCTCCTGAATCAGGATGATCTGCGCGCCTTTGGCGGCGGCTTCGCGCACCAGCCTTTCAGCGATTTCGAGGTTGGCTTCCAGATCCCACGAACAGGCCATTTGAGTGGCGGCAACGGTAACGATACGGCTCATGAATCATCTCCGGGCAAGTGCTTTGACGGTCGACCATTCGACCGAAAAGAAAACGCGCGCACCGGACAGCGAGACGCCATGCCGGAGCAATGGCGACTTTATAGCCGATAAATATCGGCTTTAGAAGCTACTAAAATGCATTTCGTCTAATTCAACGCATTTAAGACCGATACAAATCGAATTAACAACGAAACCCTGTAGGAGCTGCCGAAGGCTGCGATCTTTTGATTTTGCTCTTAAAAATCAAGATCAAAAGATCGCAGCCTTCGGCAGCTCCTACACGGGATCAGAGGCCTTCGGCGAGGACTTGGTCGAGCATGTCGACAAAGAAATCCACACTCTGGCGCGACGTCACCATCGGTGGTTTGATCTTGAGAATATTCAGATCATCCCCGGTCGGCTGCATGAAAATCCCCAGCTCGCGCAGGCGATCGCACAACAACGCAGTCTCTTCAGTCGCCGCTTCCAGCGTCTCGCGGTTACGGATCAGCTCAAGCCCCAGATAAAACCCGGAACCGTGCACCGCGCCCGCCAGCGGATGTTTATCGATCAACGCTTCTAGCCGCGCCTTGAAGTGGCCACCGACCACCTGCGCGTTCTCCCAGAGTTTTTCTTCTTCCATGACATCGAGCACCGCCATGCCGATCTGGCAACTGACCGGACTGCCGCCCGCCGACGAGAAGAAATAACCTTCGGCCTCCAGCGCTTCGGCAATCTCCCGGCGAGTAATCACCGCACCGAGTGGCTGGCCGTTGCCCATGCCTTTGGCCATGGTGATGATGTCCGGCACCACGCCCTGCTCTTCAACGCCCCAGAAAAATTTACCCATACGCCCATAACCGACCTGCACTTCGTCGGCGATGCACACCCCGCCCTGCGCGCGCACCAAGGCATAAACCTGTTTCAGATAACCCGGTGGCAGCGAGATGCCGCCGGCATTGCCGTACACCGGTTCGCAGATAAACCCGGCCAATTGGCGCTTCTGCTCGGCGAGTTTTTCCAGGTGATGCTCAACGCTGCGCACGTAATCCGGTGCCGAATCGACGCCACGGAACTCACCGCGATACATGTTTGGCGCAGGCACCGGATGCACCCAGTCCGGGCGGCTTTCCAGGGCTTTCGGGTTATCGGCAATCGACGTCGACACCGCATCGGCGCCGACCGTCCAGCCGTGATAAGCCTCCAGCACGCTGATCATGTCGCGACCGCCGCTGTAGGCCCATGCCAGACGGATCGCCAGGTCATTGGCCTCGCTGCCGCTGTTGACCAGAAACACCCGATCCATGCCTTCCGGTGCCAGCTTCAGCAAGCGCTCGGAAAACTCGGCGACTGCCGCATAGTTGAAACGCGAGTTGGTATTGAGCAGCGACCACTGACGCGCAGCCACAGCGGCCATGCGCGGATGACCGTGACCGAGCACCGCGACGTTGTTGAGCATGTCCAGATAGGAGCGGCCCTGCATGTCGATCAGGTGATTGCGCCAGCCACGTTCGATGCGCGGCGGGTCGACGTAATAATGTTTTTGCGTGCGGGCGAAACTGGCATCGCGGCGTTCAAGCAGGGTTTTGCCATCCAGCTCCGGCTCGGCATCGCAGGCCAGCCCCAACAGCGCGGCTGGCGACGGACACAATGCTTGCCAAGCCGCCGCGTGGGTTGGCGTACAGAACAGCGGCGCTTCCAGCTGCGCGCCACGGCAAAGCTGAACCAACAGCGGGCCACTGACCGAGCCCAGCACCTGACCTTTGACCAGCGCCGCGCCGCTGTGCACCGAAGGCGTCACGCCCCACAAACGTACGCTGAGTTGCGGGCCATCGAGGCGCAACGCGCCGTCCGCCGCTTGATGCAGCACGCCGGCAAACGGTGCTTCGACGGCAGTGCCGTTGGGCACGCGCAATTCGACGTGCAGCGGGAAGGTGTCCGGTTCATCGGCGCTGTCAGGGCACGTGCGCGACAAACGATACTGACCATAACGGCTCGCCGCCAGACCATGCGCCGCAGCGGCTTCGGTCAGCAGGCGCTGATCGATACCTTCCTGCTCCCAGTTGCCCGCCTCGAAATGCGCGCTCAAGACGCCAAGATCGATCAAGGCAAATTCGCGCCCGACCAGACTCGGCAGCAACGGGGCAAAACCTTCGCTATTGATGGCCGGCAGGGAATGACCGACCGCCGTCAGAATCGCCGCCTCCATCAGCGCCAGCGGCACCGAGGTCGCCACGCGGAAAATTTCCCACTCGTGGGTGAGGTTGTCGCGGCTGTAGGTGTTGGCCGGATCAATGCTGACCTGCTGCTCGCCACTCAATACCAGCACCGCCGCCCGCGCGACGATCAGCGGCCACAGCGCCTGCAATTCTTCGTGCTGCAACGGATTGACCGCGTGATAGGCCTGCACCGCCGGCAAAATCACAAACGGATCGCCGCCGGCGTGATGCAGCAATGCAGCGCAGGTCACCGACAAATCGGTGATGCGCCAGGTGCGCACCAGATCGCCAAAATCGATGACGCCCTGCAATTGCCAATGGCGCTGCGCATCGCGCTGCCACACCGCGTTGTCATCGGTGATATCCATGTGAATCGCCTGCACCGGCAGCTTGTCGAGCAGCGGCTGCAAGCGGCGCTCTGCTTGCTCGGCAGCGTCGGCGATCAATTCGCGCTGACGCTGATCCTTGATCACCGGCAGCAAATGGCTGATCAACGCGCTGGCGTGGCGCGCATCCCACTGCAACGTGCGCTCAAGGCCCGGATGATCAAAACCGGCCAGCGCCAGATCCATCTCACCGCAGAGCCGGCCAAACCCGGCCACGACTTCTGTGCCCAAATGGTCGAGATCGGTCAGCGGCTGGCCTTCGATGTAATCGAGCAAGCGCACGTGCACCGATTCGCCAGCGGATTCCAAGGTCAACAAATCCTGGCCATTGTTGGCGACGATAACGCTGGGCACCCTGACTGCGGAATGTTCAGCGAGGTATTTGAGGCCGGCGTGCTGGGCTTGCAACTCCACCAGCGAATAGTCGCCACGGCAGATTTTCAGGACAAAGCGGCCGCGCTCACTGTCGACCCGGAAGTTGAGATCCTGCTGGCTGCCCAAGGCTTTTAACCGGCCACTGATCCCGTAATGTTCCGCGAGCCATTGCAGGGCTTGCACCTCAGACACCTGAGGGCTAGGCAAACTGGCGCGGTGAAACAACGTGGCAAGTGGCATGCAAACAACCCCTGAAATTTTATTAGGCGCCTATATCGCCATTGCTGCAGAGGATGCGCAACCCCCTCCTGTTGTTACAGCGTTTCTCGGCAATTTCCACTGCAACACTCGCGCCCCTCGATACTTTGCGCAAGAATGTCGACCATTCACACCCATCACTGGAAAAATCACATGAATGTCATCACCACCGATCTGCCCGGTGTTCTGATCATCGAACCCAAAGTTTTCGGTGACGAGCGCGGCTTCTTTTACGAGAGCTTCAATGCCAAGGCGTTCCAGGATGCGACCGGTCTGGACACTCAATTCGTGCAGGACAACCACTCGCGCTCGCAAAAAGGTGTACTGCGTGGTCTGCATTACCAACTGGAAAACGCCCAGGGCAAACTTGTTCGCGTAACTGTTGGTGAAGTGCTGGACGTGGCTGTGGACATCCGCCGCAGCTCGCCGAACTTCGGCAAATCTGTCGCGGTACGCCTGTCCGCCGACAATCACCGTCAACTGTGGGTACCGGAAGGTTTCGCCCATGGTTTCGTGGTACTGAGCGAGTTCGCTGAATTCCTCTACAAGACCACCAATTACTACACTCCGTCGGCCGAGCGCAGCATTCGCTGGGACGACCCGGAGCTGGGTATTGATTGGCAGTTGAATGAAGAGCCGAAACTTTCGGCCAAAGATCAGGCTGCAGCTTTCCTCAAGGACGCTGACGTCTTCGCCTGAGCCTAGGCATAATGCGCCTGTTCCCCACAGGCGCATTCGGCATGAAACCAACCCTTCCCCGCAGACCCCGCTGGCGCAGCCTCGCGTTGCTGGCGCTGTGTCTGGCGCCGCTGTTGTGGCCGCTGGAACATCTTGCCGAGCGGTATTACCGCAGCGAACTGGCCGGCCAGAATCGCCAGACCCTCGACCTCTACGTCGCTAACCTGCTGGGCACCCTGCACCGCTACGAAGTGTTGCCGCAGATCCTCGGTGATCTGCCCGCGCTGCGCTCTGTCCTCGGCGCGCCGGATGATGGCGTCACCCAAGGCAACGCCAATCGCCTGCTGAAAAATATCGCCGCGCAAACCGGCGCCGAAGTCATGTACCTGATGGACACCAGCGGCCAGACACTGGCGGCTTCGAACTGGGACAAACACGACAGCTTCGTCGGCCGTAATTTTTCCTTCCGTCCGTATTTCAGTGAAGCGATGGCCGGGCGTCTGGGGCGCTTTTTCGGGCTCGGCACCACGTCAGCCAAACGCGGTTACTTCTTCGCCGCCGCCGTGCGCAACGGCGAGAAAATCATCGGCGTATTGGTAATCAAGGTCGATCTCGATCACACCGAAAGTCTTTGGGGCAAAACTCCGGAACAGCTGCTGGTGACTGACCATAACGGCGTGGTCATTCTCACCTCGCGCCCGGAATGGCGTTTCCGCTCGACCCGCGAGTTGAGCGAAGCCGAACGCTCAGCGATCACAGCGATCCAGCCTTATCCAACCCGCGAGCCTCGACCGCTGAACCTCAGCCCCACTGCCTGGCTGATCCAGACCCACGACATCGCCGAAACCGGCTGGAGTGTCAGCATCCTTGCCCCACGCACGTTGATCGATCGCCCGGTGCGCACAGTAGTGGCCATCGGTGGCGCGACGTTGCTGGTGGTGATGTTGTTGCTCGGTTTGATGATGCAGCGTCGCCGTCATTATCTGGAACGCATCGCTTTCGAAGCCAAGGCACGCCGCGAACTCGAAGGTCGCGTCGCCGAACGTACCAGCGACCTCGAAGGCCTCAACCGGCGCCTGAAACAGGAAGTGCTGGAGCGCGAACAGGCGCAGCAGGAACTGGTGCGTGCGCAGGATGACTTGGTACAGGCCGGCAAACTGTCGGCGCTAGGGACGATGTCGGCGAGCATCAGTCACGAACTCAATCAGCCGCTGGCGGCGATCCGCAGTTACGCAGAAAACGCCGAGGTGTTGCTCGATCATCAGCGCACCGACGACGCGCGCGGCAACCTCAAATTGATCAGCGAACTGACCGGGCGCATGGCCTCGATCATCGCCCACCTGCGCGCCTTCGCCCGCCGTGATCGTCATGCTCCGGAAAGCGTTGCTCTGCAACCGGCGCTGGACGATGCCTTGGCACTGCTGGCCAAACGTCGGCGCAGCATGGAAGTCGAGCTGATCCGCGATTTGCCCGCCGCCACGTTATGGGTCGAAGCCGGGGAAACTCGTCTGCGCCAAGTACTCGGCAATCTATTGGCCAACGCCCTCGACGCGCTCACCGAAAAAGGCCCGCCGCGCAAATTGTGGCTGAGTGCCGAATCCACCGCCGAGGGCGTCAATCTGTACATTCGCGACAACGGCCCGGGCTTTTGCATGGAAGCCCTCGGCCGCGCCAGCGAGCCGTTCTATACCACCAAGACCCGCACGCAGGGCCTTGGTCTGGGTTTGGCCATTTGCGAAACCCTGATGCGCGCCTTCGGCGGTGAACTGTCGTTCGCCAACCACAAGCAAGGCGGCGCCTTGATCACCCTGCGGCTGCGCGCCGGTGCGCCCGGGGTCAGCCTGCAACCGTCCGAGGATCGAAGTGCATGACCATCGACAATCGCATTCAGGTGGTGTTGATCGACGACGATCCGCACCTGCGTCAGGCCCTCGGCCAGACTCTGGATCTGGCCGGCCTGAAAATCCTGCCGCTGTCCGAAGCCAAAGGCCTCGCCGCACAACTTGAGCGTGACTGGCCCGGCGTGGTGGTCAGCGACATTCGCATGCCGGGCATGGATGGACTGGAACTGCTCAGCGAACTGCACGCGCAGGATCCTGAGCTGCCGGTGCTGTTGATCACCGGCCACGGCGACGTGCCGCTGGCCGTACAAGCGATGCGCGCCGGCGCTTACGACTTTCTCGAAAAACCCTTCGCCAGTGATGCGCTGCTCGACAGCGTGCGCCGCGCGTTAGCCCTGCGCCGATTGGTGCTGGACAACCGCAGCCTGCGTCTGGCCCTCAGCGATCGCAATGAGTTGAGCGCGCGACTGGTCGGCCAATCGGCGCCGATGCTGCGCCTGCGTGAGCAGATTGGCGCACTGGCGGCGACCAAGGCTGACGTGCTGATCCTCGGTGAAACCGGCGCCGGCAAAGAGGTCGTCGCCCGCGCGCTGCATGATCTGTCGAGCCGACGCAACGGGCCGTTTGTGGCGATCAACGCCGGCGCATTGGCCGAGTCCGTGGTCGAAAGCGAACTGTTCGGCCACGAACCGGGCGCCTTCACTGGCGCGCAGAAACGCCGGATCGGCAAGTTCGAATTCGCCAATGGTGGCACGCTGTTTCTCGATGAAATCGAAAGCATGAGCATGGACGTGCAGGTGAAATTGCTGCGCATGCTCCAGGAGCGTGTGGTCGAGCGACTCGGTGGCAATCAGTTGATCCCGCTGGACATCCGCGTCATCGCCGCGACCAAGGAAGACTTGCGTCAGGCGGCTGATCAGGGGCGTTTCCGCGCCGACTTGTACTACCGCCTCAACGTCGCGCCGCTGCGCATTCCGCCGCTGCGCGAACGTGGCGAAGATGCGCTGATGCTGTTCCAGCATTACGCCGACGAAGCCAGTGCCCGCCACGGTTTGCCACCTCATGAACTGCAACCGGCGCAACGCGCCTTGCTGCTGCGCCACACCTGGCCGGGCAACGTGCGTGAACTGCAAAACGCCGCAGAACGCTTTGCCCTCGGTCTGGAACTGGCGCTGGATAACAGTGCTGTTGAAGGTGTCGACGGTGCGACCGTTGCAGTTGTCGAAGGCGGGCTAAGCGAACAAGTGGAACACTTCGAGAAATCGCTGATCGCCGCCGAACTGGCGCGCTCGCACAGCTCGGTGCGCAGCCTCGCCGAAGCACTGGGCGTTCCGCGCAAGACCCTGCACGACAAACTGCGCAAGCACGGTCTGAATTTTGGTGACAGCAGTCACGGGGATGAAAACGAATGAGCACAGACAGTCGTTATCTGGAGTCGGTGCTTCATCACGATATTCCGCTGACCCGCGACATGGGCCTGCGGGTGCTCGACTGGCGCGAGCAGCAATTGAGTCTGTATTTGCCGCTCGATCCTAACGTCAACCACAAGAGCACCATGTTCGGCGGCAGTCTCTATTGCGGCGCGGTACTGGCCGGCTGGGGCTGGTTGCATTTGCGTTTGAAAGAAGAAGGGATCACCGATGGGCACATCGTGATTCAGGAAGGGCAGATCAGTTATCCGCTGCCGGTGACGGGCGATGCCACGGCGATTTGCCCGGCGCCTGATGAGCGGGCGTGGAAGAAGTTTTTGGCGATGTATCAGCGGTATGGGCGGGCGCGGTTGGTGTTGCAGACGCGGATCGTCAATGTCGGGAGTGAAGTCGATGCGGTGACGTTTAGCGGGCAATACGTGTTGCACCGCTGACGATCAAAAGCCCCTCACCCTAACCCTCTCCCGGGGGGAGAGGGGACTGACCGGGTTGTTCTCTCGATTTGCATCGACCTGAGATATCGAGTCGAACTCAGGTTTTGAAGCGCATGAAGATCGGCTCCCTCTCCTGGGGGAGAGGGCTGGGGTGAGGGGGATTCTGGATCAGCCCACTTACCCGCGCGCCAACTCCAACAGCTTCGCCCGCCATGCAGCCTTCGCCGGCAGCGCCAAAAAGAACTCGTTCAACAGCGACTCCCGCGCCGGATAACAAAACGCCTCACCGCGTAAATCCAGTACCTCGCCCCCCGCCCCTTCCAGCACACCCTGCGCCGCCGCCGTGTCCCACTGCGAAGTCGGCGCCAGTCGCGGATAGCAATCGGCAGCCCCTTCCGCCAGCAGGCAAAACTTCAGCGAGCTGCCGATGTTCGCCAATTGCAGTTCACCGAGGCTGGCGCTCAAGCCCGCCAGCAAACGCTCCTGCTCAGGGCTGGAATGCCGACGGCTGGCGACAACCGTAAACGCCTCACCCGGCCCCGGCACGTCACGCACCTGAATCGAAACCGGTGTGCCGCCCTTGTCGCAACGCCACGCGCCAAGCCCGGCACCACCGACGTAAAAGCGACCGTTGGTCGGCATCGACACCACGCCAAACACCACCCGACCGTTTTCGATCAACGCAATGTTGACGGTAAATTCTTCACTGCCGCTGATGAATTCCTTGGTGCCATCCAGCGGATCGACCAACCACCAGCGCGTCCATCCGGCACGTACGTTTTGGGGAATGTTCGCGTCTTCTTCAGACAGCACCGGAATGTTCGGATCCAGCGCGGTCAGCCCGGCCAGAATCAAATGGTGCGCCGCCAGATCCGCCGCCGTCACCGGTGAATCATCGGCCTTGGCGGTGACTTCAACGCCTGCGCGCCAGAACGGCAAAATCGCTTCGCCGGCCTGCAATGCCAGCGCAACCACCGGCGCCATCAACGGATGGGGAAAATTCATCGACATTTCACTCACGATTGAAAGAAGCCGCGCTGGGTCAGCAAGTCACGGGTCAGATACAGCGCCGCCAATGCGCGGCCTTCGGAGAATTGCGGGTTCTGCGCCAGCGCCGACAGATCACGCAGATTGACCTTGTCGACCCGCATCGGCTCGGGCTCGTCGCCCTCCAGCCGCTCTTCGTAGAGATCGGTGGCCAGCACCACCTGAATCTTCTGGCTCATGTAACCGGGCGACAGCGACAGCTCGGTCAGATGTTCCAGTTGCCGCGCACCAAAACCGGCTTCTTCCTTGAGCTCACGTTCAGCCGCCGCCAGCACGTCTTCGCCCGGCTCGATCAAACCTTTGGGCAGCGACAATTCGTACTCGTCAGTGCCGCCGCAGTATTCCTCGATCAGCACCGCGTGCTCGGCATCGAGCATTGCCACGATCATTACCGCGCCATAGCCGGCGCCCTTGCCGACCAGCCGCTCGTAGGTGCGCTCCACGCCATTGGAAAAACGCAGCTTGAGTTCTTCGACGCAAAACAGACGACTGGTGGCGACGATCTCGCGGGCGAGTACGGTAGGTTTCTGGCGCATGCAAAGCTCCTTGGCGTGAACGCGCTACTATAACGCGGCTTTCCCGATTGTTTACGTCGGATATCTTTCTACCGTTAGAGACGTTGCCATGCCTTCTTTACCCTGGTCCGACATCGATACCGTCCTGCTGGACATGGACGGCACGCTGCTGGATCTGCACTTCGACAACCATTTCTGGCTGGAACACCTGCCCCAGCGCTACGCCGAACTGCACGGGGTCAGCCGCGCGATGGCCGAGATGGAATTGCAGCCGCTGTTCGAACGCCATGCTGGTCAGTTGCAGTGGTATTGCCTGGATTTCTGGAGCAGCGAACTGAAGCTGTCAGTGCGTGAGTTGAAACAGGAAACCGCGCACCTGATCGCTTTGCGTCCTGATGCGGATACTTTTCTGGAAGCAATAAAACGCGCCGGTAAACGGGTGATCATGATCACCAACGCGCACCGTGATTCGTTATCGCTGAAGCTGGAACGGATTGAACTGGCGCCGTACTTCGAGCGGCTGATCAGCTCGCATGATTACGGTTCCCCCAAGGAAAACCCGCAGTTCTGGGACGCGTTGCAGGCAGATATCGGTTTTGATCCGGCACGCAGTCTGTTTATCGACGACACCTTGCCAATTCTGCGCAGTGCGCGGGATTTTGGGGTGGCGCACTTGCTGGCAGTCAAACAACCCGACAGCCGCAAAGGCCCGAAAGACACGGCGGAATTCGCGGCAGTCGAAGACTACCGCGACCTGATCTCAGGCTTGTGACCCCACTGTAGGAGCTGCCGCAGGCTGCGATCTTTTGATTTTGATTTGTAAAAAACAAGATCAAAAGATCGCAGCCTTCGGCAGCTCCTACAGGATTTGCGGATTACTCAGGAATACGCAGTGTCTGACCCGGATAGATTTTGTTCACATCCTTGAGCATCGGTTTGTTGGCATCGAAAATCTTTTGATACTTGTTGGCATCACCGTACACACGCAGTGAAATCGCGCTGAGGGTGTCGCCCGACTTGACCACAACAAACTGCGCAGCCGTCACAACCGGGCCGCTCACGGTGATCTGATCATCAACACTGCCAACCCCGGCAATGTTGCCAACAGCCAGCAGGATTTTCTCTTTCTCTTCCTGACTTGCCACTTCACCGGTCACGGTGACTTTGTCGCCATCCACCGTTGCCTGCACATTCGGATTGCCCAGCCCGACCTTATTGATGTGATCCTTCAATTGCTCACTGGCATTGGCGTTACCGGGGGTCAGCAGATCCAGCAGCTTCTCTCCCGCTTCTTTCACAAAGCTCAAAAGACTCATAGCGCACACTCCTTGATTTGGGTTCCAGATGCCCAAGCCTAGACCACGTCAGGCAAACCCGGTTCCGAGCCGACCAATGACTCTGTAACCGTATGCGTACGGAAAAGGCCCCTTGATCGACGGTATCTATCAATACATCGACAGTAGCGATTAGACGCGACAACTTGACGCGCCTAGTCTTAACGTTGATCAAACCGTCGGTGATGCCATGAACGCCAAGCGCCCAACTTGCGCGGCGCCTGCACTCGAAACGCCCGCGCCTGCCGCCAGCCAGACCTACAGCTACAGCGATCTTCCCCGCGAAGAGTCGGCGAGCACTGCGCTCGCCGAGGAAGTCGCGTTGGCGATCGCCTACAACGGCATCAGCCAAGCCGTGATGCTGGTGACGCCGACTGACCTGGAAGACTTCATCGTCGGCTTCAGCCTCGGCAGCGGCATCATCGAAGACGCGACCGACATCTATGACCTGCAACTGACCGGCACCGGCTCGGCGCAATACGCGCAAGTGACCATCGCCAATCGCGCCTTCTGGAACCTCAAGCAGCAACGTCGGCAAATGGCTGGCACCAGTGGTTGCGGATTGTGTGGCGTCGAAGCGGTGGAACAGGCGTTGCCTGATCTGAAAGTGCTGCCCGGAGCGCCATTGCCACCGATTGAATGGCTTGATGGTTTGCGTCAGCGCATCAGTGCGTTTCAGCCTTTGGGTCAGTACTGCGGCGCGGTACACGCGGCAGTGTTCATGAACGCCAGCGGCGAACTGCTGCTCGGTCGCGAAGACATTGGCCGTCACAACGCGCTCGACAAACTGATCGGCGGACTGATCCGCCAGAAGATATCCACCGAAGGCGGACTGGCAATTGTCACTAGCCGTTGCAGCCTCGAATTGATCCAGAAAGTGTTGCGTGCCGGCATCCAGACCCTGGTCAGCCTGTCCGCGCCCACGGGCCTCGCCGTGCAATGGGCCCGTCGACACAACCTCAATCTCATCCACCTGCCGCAGAAAAGTGCGCCGCGGGTGTATAGCCCCGCGATGGAGAATCAAGCGTGAGCCAACATCATCAAGCCGACCAGAAACCCGTCCCGCGCTACAAGCCTTACAAAGGCGCAGCTGGCGGCTGGGGAGCGCTGATCAGTGTGGCTCAGGCCTGGTTGACCAGCGACAACGCCCTGAAAAACCTGCGCATGATGCTCAAGACCAACCAGAACGGCGGCTTCGACTGCCCGGGTTGCGCGTGGGGCGATTCGCCGGAAAGCGGCATGGTCAAATTCTGCGAGAACGGCGCGAAAGCGGTGAACTGGGAAGCGACCAAGCGCCGCGTCGACGCCAAGTTCTTCGCCAAGCACAGCGTCACTTCGTTGCTGGAACAGAGCGATTACTGGCTGGAGTATCAGGGCCGTCTGACCGAACCGATGGTCTACGATGCCGAAACCGATCGCTACAAACCGATCAGTTGGGACAACGCCTACGCGCTGATTGCCAAACACCTGCAAAGTCTGCCGAGCCCGGATCTGGCCGAGTTTTACACCTCGGGTCGTGCCAGCAACGAAGCGGCTTATCTGTATCAGCTATTCGTGCGCGCCTTCGGCACCAACAATTTCCCTGACTGCTCGAACATGTGCCACGAGGCCAGCGGTGTGGCGTTGGCGCAAAGTGTCGGCGTCGGCAAAGGCACCGTGACCTTCGATGATTTCGAACACGCCGATGCGATTTTCGTCTGGGGCCAGAACCCGGGCACCAACCACCCGCGCATGCTTGAACCGCTGCGTGAGGCGGTGAAACGCGGCGCGCAAGTGGTGTGCATCAATCCGTTGAAAGAACGCGGACTGGAACGCTTCCAGCACCCGCAACACCCGATCGAAATGCTCACCAACGGCGACAAGCCGACCAACACCGCCTACTTCCGTCCGGCACTCGGCGGCGACATGGCGCTGTTGCGCGGCATGGCCAAATTCCTCCTGCAATGGGAACGCGATGCGCAGAAGGCTGGCGCGCCAGCGGTGTTCGACCACGATTTCCTCAATGAACACAGCACCAACGTGCTGGAGTATCTCGGGGTCGTCGACGACACACCGTGGGAACAAATCGTCGAACAGTCCGGCCTGACCCTCGTGGACATCGAGCAAGCCGCGCGCATGTACGCCAAAGGCAAAAACGTAATCATGTGTTGGGCGATGGGCATCACCCAGCATCGTCACTCGGTGCCGACCATTCAGGAAATCGCCAACCTGATGCTGCTGCGCGGCAACATCGGCAAACCGGGCGCCGGTCTGTGCCCGGTGCGCGGTCACAGTAACGTGCAGGGCGACCGCACGATGGGCATCAACGAGCGTCCGCCGGTGGCGTTCCTCGATTCTCTGGAGCGGCGCTTCCAGTTCAAGGTGCCGCGTCATAACGGCCACAACGTGGTCGAGGCGATCCATGCGATGGCCGAAGGTCGCGCAAAAGTATTCATCGGTCTGGGCGGCAACTTCGCTCAAGCCACGCCGGACAGCCCGCGCACTTTCGAAGCGCTGAGCAATTGCGACCTGACCGTGCAGATCAGCACCAAGCTCAACCGCAGCCACTTGGCTCACGGTAAAGACGCGCTGATCCTGCCGTGCCTCGGTCGCACCGACATCGACATCCAGACTGAAGGCCCGCAAGCGGTCACCGTGGAAGACTCGTTCAGCATGGTTCACGCCTCCAACGGCCAGTTGCAGCCGCTGTCGAACCAGATGCGCTCGGAGCCGTCGATCATCGCCGGCATCGCCGCCGCTACGCTGGGCAGCAAACCGGTGGACTGGAACTGGCTGGTGGCCGATTACGCGCGCATTCGCGACCTGATCGCCGACACCATTCCGGGCTTCAAGGAATTCAACGAGAAGGTGAAAAACCCGGGCGGTTTCTACCTTGGCAACAGCGCTGGCTCGCGCAAGTGGAACACGCCGTCGGGGCGCGCCAATTTCCGCGCGAACATGCTGCCGAAAGATCTGGTGCACGAACGCACTCGTGCGACTGGACAACTGCCGGATCTGATCCTGCAATCGATGCGTTCCCACGATCAATACAACACGACGATTTATGGGCTCGATGACCGCTATCGCGGCGTGAAGGGCCAGCGTGATGTGTTGTTTGCCAATGAGGCGGACATCATTCGTCTGGGTTTCCGGCCGGGGCAGAAGGCTGACATCGTGTCGCTGTGGGACGACGGTCGTGAGCGTCGGGTTAAAGGCTTTACCTTGCTGGCGTTTGATATTCCGGCGGGGCAGGCAGCGGCTTATTATCCGGAGGTGAATCCGTTGGTGCCGCTGGAGAGCACCGGGGATGGCAGTCATACGCCGACGTCGAAGTTCATCGCGATCCGGTTGGAAGCGGCGAGTGAGACCGGTTTGATCATGGCCAAATCGGCTTAACACAAGATCAAAAGATCGCAGCCTTCGGCAGCTCCTACAGGGATCGGTGTAGGAGCTGCCGAAGGCTGCGATCTTTCCGTTTTTGCGTTTCAAACGCCCAAAAAAAAGGCCGCTTTTTCACAAAAGCGGCCTGTCCGAAGTAGTTAAAGACCGCCAGAAATCGGATAAGTTCCGTATACAAAACAGTAACTTGCGAAATTGTATACAAGTCGTGCTATTCGTCGGATTTCAATTGTCACGCTTGTTACACAGCCTCAGGATCGGCGCCGTCATCCCTTTGAGGCTCCTCTATGAAGTTCTCCCAGATTCTCTTGTTGTCCCTTGGCCTGGTCAGTGGTTTTGCGTCTGCAGGCGGCACCACCGAAGCAGGTGTTGGCGGCGCATTGGGCGGGGTTCTTGGCTCGGTCGTCGGTCAGTCTTTAGGCGGCAATACAGGTTCCACCATTGGCGCAGCCTTGGGCGGCGCGGGTGGTAGCGCAGTCGGCGCCGACAAACGCAGCCGTGGCGAAGCAGCCATTGGCGGTGCGTTGGGCGCTGCTGGCGGTAACGTGGTCGGTCGCAGCCTCGGCGGCAGCACGGGCAGCCTGATCGGTTCGGCCGCAGGTGGCGGCGCCGGTGGCGCGCTGGGCAACTACATGGGTAACAAGAGCGATGACGATGATCGTCGCTATGATCGCGGTCGTGATAACCGTCGCTACTACCGCGACGACCACCGTGGTCGCGGCCATGCCTATGGTCACCGCAAGCATCACAAGTATTATCACCACCGCTGATTGCTGATTGGCGGCAGGTAGATCAAAAGATCGCAGCCTGCGGCAGCTCCTACAGGGATTAATGTAGGAACTGCCACAGACTGCGATCTTTTTGCTTTATCCCACCACTAGACGTTCCAGCGCCTGACGCAATTCGCCCGGAATCGGCACCGGCTGATTGCTCGCCCGATCCACGAACACATGCACGAATCGCCCGGCCGCGCAGGCCTCGCTTTCACCGACCTTGAACACCGCCAGTTCGTACTGCACCGAACTGTTGCCCAACTTGCCGACTCGCAATCCGATCTCGATCAGATCCGGGAACGCGATCGAGGCGAAGTAATCACACGCCGAGCTGACCACGAAACCCACCACTTCCCCGTCATGGATATCCAGACCACCGACCTGGATCAGGTATGTGTTCACCGCTGTGTCGAAGAAGCTGTAGTAGGTGACGTTGTTGACGTGACCGTAGGCGTCATTGTCGTGCCAGCGTGTGGTGATGGGCTGGAAGTGCGGGTAGTCGGTGCGTTGAGGCATCGGGTTGGACATTGATCAACGATTCCTGAAGGTATTTGTTGCGAGTCTAATTTAAATCCGTGGCGCGGCCTTCGCGAGCAAGCCCGCTCCCACATTCGGAACGCATTCCAAATGTGGGAGCGAGCCTGCTCGCGAAAGCGTCACCCCAAGCACCCAATCACTCAGCGATCAGCAAACCCCTTCCCCTGCGCCGCCAACTCACCAATCAACCGCGCCGGTTTCCACTGATCGCCCTGCCGCGTCTCCAGCGCCAACAGCCGCTGATGAATATCCGCCAGCCCCTGCTGATCCGCCCACGCCATCGGCCCGCCTTTATCCGCCGGGAAGCCGTAGCCATTCAAATACACCAGATCAATGTCATGGGCAGACTCGGCAATACCTTCTTGGAGAATCTTCGCCCCTTCGTTGACCAATGCCAGCAGGGAGCGCTCGAGAATCTCCTCCGGGCCGATCTCACGGCGCTGAAAGCCCAAGCCTTCGCTGACCTGCAACACCAGCGCATCGACCTCAGGATCATGCTCAGCCTGACGACTGCCCGGCTCGTAATGGTAATAGCCGTTGCCGGACTTCTGCCCGAATCGACCCATTTCGCACAAGCGATTATCCACCTGCACCTCTGGCGCATCCTGGCCCTTGCCGGCCAACTCGCGCGCGCGCCATTCCAGATCGATGCCAACCACGTCGTACATGCGAAACGGCCCCATGGCGAAACCGAAACCTTGCAACGCGGCATCGACCTGCTGTGGATAAGCGCCTTCAAGCAACATCTTGCGCGCCTCGAGCACATACGGATGCAGCATGCGGTTGCCGATAAAACCATGGCAGTTGCCCGAGACCACGCTGACTTTGCCCATGCGCTTGCCCAGGATCAGTGCGGCGTCCAGAGCTGCTGGTGAGGTCTGCGCGCCGCGAACGATTTCCAGCAGTTTCATGATGTGCGCCGGGCTGAAAAAATGCAGGCCCAGCACTTGTTCCGGACGTTTTGTCGCCGCCGCAATCGCATCGATATCCAGTGCCGACGTATTGCTCGCCAAAAAGGCTTCAGGCTTCAGCAAGCCATCCAGCTCGCGGAAGATCCTCTGCTTCAGTTCAAGATTCTCGTACACCGCTTCGATCACCAGATCGACATTGCGAATCGCCGCGTAATCCGCCGCCGCACTGACCCGGGCGATACGCGCATCAGCCTCGGCCTGATCAATGCGCCCCTGCCGCACATTGTGTGCATAGGTGTCAGCAACGGTGACGAGTGCCTGCTCAAGCATCTGTGGGTTGTTATCTACCCACTGCACTGTCACGCCGGCATTGGCCAGGCACATGACGATGCCACGGCCCATGGTGCCCGCGCCGATCACGGCGGCCTGCTGAATATCGAAGGATGTCTGGCTCATATTGTTCTCTTGTTGGCGATCCAAAGACTGGTCTCACCATAGTCAGCCGACGACGTTTTTTGAAGTTTATTACCGTGATGATCGACATTCAGCGGATGGATAGAGCCCTTGTCTTGATGAACTCATGTAGGAGCTGCCGAAGGCTGCGATCTTTTGAGCTTGAAAAAAATCAACATCAAAAGATCGCAGCCTTCGGCAGCTCCTACAAGGGTTAGAGGTGGTCTTGCGCCCAGCTGCGCACCTCGGCGTAGGGGTATTCTTCCAGTGCCGCATACCCGGGAATCGCCCGCGCTTTGAGCTTGGTAAACAGCGGCACGCTGATCCCGCACAAAAACCGTGTCAACCGCTCCGCCGTCGGAACGCTGCCCGTATGTTGTTCGTGCCTGTGGATAAAATCACCACACAGCGTCGCGAAGTTTTTATCCACAAGCGGCGGCAATTCCGGCGGCGCCGGCAAGCGTGCAACCTGCCCATGACACACCGAACAATGCCCACAACGCTCGGGCGCATCGTGGTCACCGAAGTACTCGGCCAGTCGATAACCCAAACACCGCTCGGTGGCGAAAACCTCCAGCATCGCGTGAATCCGCGCCACTTCGGTCTGTTCATGTCGAGTGAAGTAATCGTGCAACTCGCCACTCAACACGTCACTGTCAAAGTCGCTGTGCAGCAGGCTGTAGACCTCGGTCATCTGCTTGCTTTCAAGCTCGACCCAGCCCTTCTCCTGAAAATAATCCAGCGCCGTCACCACGCGATTACGCTCGGCTGAATACTGTTCGTACATCGCGTCGAAACTCACCGTCGCCCATGTGCGTGCGCGATTTGAGGTCTGGATAATCGCCGCGACAAAATCCCTGCGCTCACCCTCGAAACGCGAGAGCAGCGCGTCCGGCTCCACCAAGTACTTGAAACGGTATTCGGCGTAGTAGGCATAGCGCGGCGCGATCAAGCCACGCAGCTCCAGTTGCACCAATAATGTCTTCAGCGGCAACGAACGAATGTTGCTTTGATCCGCCAACGGCCCGAGCAAAAACTCCCACTGCCCGTCCGGCACCGAAGCCTTCAGTTCGTCGAGCACATAACGAATGCCTTCACGCTCCGGCGTGTCGCCGTAGACAAAGTTTTCCAGCACGTTGAGGCTGTCGCGGTTGGCCAGCACCAGACAGTCCGAGGGCTGCCCGTCTCGCCCGGCGCGGCCGATTTCCTGACTGTAGTTTTCGATGGATTTGGGCAGGTCGAAGTGCACCACATTGCGGATGTCACTCTTATCGATGCCCATGCCGAACGCGATGGTCGCGACGATGCAATTGGACTGCCCGGCCATGAAACGTTTCTGGATGCCTTCACGTTTATCGTGGGGCAAACCGGCGTGATACGCCTCGGCCTGAATGCCGTTGCGTTCAAGGTGTTCGGCGATGTGTTCAGCGGTTTTCTGCAAGGTCACGTAGACGATGCTGGGCTGCCCCGGGCGCTCACTCATCCACTCCACCAGACGCCGACGTTTGTCCTGACCGCGAACCGGTTCCACCAACAGATTGAGGTTGGGCCGGTAGAAACCAGTGGTCACCACATCCTCTGGAGCGATGGCGAATTTGCTCTGCATGTCGACGATGACTTTCGGCGTCGCAGTAGCCGTCAGCAGTAGGGTTTGCGGGATGTTGAACTGCCGTTGATAGTCCGGCAGCTTGAGGTAGTCGGGACGGAAATTGTGGCCCCACTCGGAGATACAGTGCGCCTCGTCCACCACCAGTAGCGAGATCGGCACCTGCTGCAAAAAGTTGCGGAAGCGCTCGTTCTTCAAGCGCTCCACCGAGATCATCAGGATCTTCAATTCACCCGTTCGAGCACGCGCCATCACGTCATTGGCGTCTTCGCGGCTCTGCGCCGAATCGATGCTGCCGGCCGAAATACCATGGCGTTGCAGGAACGCCAATTGATCCTGCATCAGCGCCAGCAATGGCGAGACCACCAGCGTCAGGTGCGGCAGCAACAACGCCGATATTTGATAGCAAAGGGACTTGCCGGAGCCGGTGGGAAAAATCGCCGCCGCCGAGCGCCCGGCCAGCACCGCGCTGATCGCGGCCTCTTGTCCGGGACGAAACTGTGGAAAACCAAAAACCTGTTCCAGGGTGTTGTGCATTCGCTGTCACTCCTTTGACCGCTGCCATGCCAACAGCCTAGCCGGCGATCGCAACGAGTCGAGAAAAGGTCGGGGCCAAATCGATTCGGAATGATACAGCGGTCACGCAAATTCTGTGGGAGCAGCCTGCACACCCGCCGTTTTCCCTTTAAGCGCGTGTCTGACGTTTGGAAACGCCCTACAGATTCTGTCGCACACCATACCGCCGTGTACGGCGAATTACCTGACAAGCAGGTAGGAATTTTCCGCGTAGAGGTTTTGCCTCGAACAAGCCGAAAAATCACGTAGGGAAAATCCGTAAAACCCGGAAAAACCCTACAAACACTGTCCATTGCGGCCGTCTTGTCCCGCTGCGCAACGCCCTTCTATAGTGGCCGGCGCGGCTGAAAGCACTCTGTCGGCCGACCCGAGCGTCTTCGAACAGGACAAGCCTCACCATGATCGACCGTTACCAGCCACTCAAAACCTGCTACAGCGAAAAACCCGTGATGTTGATCGACACCGCCGCCAGTCACAGCGATTTGCTCGATGCCGCCGATCAACGCTTGCGCGCCGCCAGTGATCTGCTGGAAACACTTTACTGTATGTGCTTCAAACAGGCCGATGCGAAAGATATACCGCATATCGTCAATGCGCTTTATTTATTGGTGCAAGATGGCTGCGACCTGCTGCAAGTTGCCAAGCTGCAACTTAAATAAAAACCCCAACACAAATTTTCAAACCCGGATACAACCCGGCGCTTTATTAATGAGTGGGACGCACACTAACTTGTTGGCTCTTATATCCAACAAGGCCAACATCATGACAGTCGTCACTATATTTTTTTGCGGCACAGGTTCTAACAAGTTCGATACCCAACATGAAAACTTCTGGGACGGCGAACTGGTTTCCACCCTTGCCTCGCACCATACAGGCCGCGAGTTCGCTGAATGGATCGTCGTTGACGGCCCCGGCAGCGGCAACCTGCAGGCCGATGATCTATTCACCGAGAACAAAGACTACGGCCTAAGCGGCACGCTGTTCGGCAAGGGCTGGGAAGAAAACGTTCAGCACGCCATGAACATCATAAAAGGCCAATGTGAATGGCAACGTGAACAACTGACCGAAGCCGAATATAACCGACTTAAAGCCGCCGGCATTCCCATTGAAGATGTAAAAGTCGAAGGCTCTTGGTTCTGGCGTAAATATAACTACGGCGACCGCAGCGTCACCCAGCAGAAGTTACAGGAACAAATCATCAAGACTTTCCGTAAAGATGGCGTTATTCCGACCACGGTTAACCTGGTAGGCTGGAGTCGTGGCGGTATTAGTTGCCACATGCTGGCCAACGCGATGCTCAAGGACAGCGCATTGAAAAATATCCCAGTGAATATTTTTGCCATTGACCCGGTGCCGGGCATCGCCAACTTTCAGGAGCAACGCGTCAAACTCGGCAGCAACGTCAAAGAGTACGTTGGCGTCTACGCCCGCGACGAGCGCTCCAAAGGTTTCAACTGCGTGATCCCGCAGACCGCCACCGACACCAAAACCTCCATTTATCCAGTGGCCGGTCGCCACGCTACCCTCGCGGGCAACGCCACTTCCACTGGCGGGGTGCCGACCAATGCCAGCGACCTGAAAGTGCTGACCGAACCCGGCCGCATCGTTCGCCACCTGGCTGAGATCTGCCTGAAGCGCTGGGGCACAACACTCGACAAAACCCTCAACCTGACCCAGACCGACCTGGAAAACCTCACCAACGGCATCGCCCGCGACGAGGCCAGATATCAATTAATGCACAACTATTCCTACACCTACTTCACCGAACTGGATCAGGGCGAACGTTATGTTTCCCTCGGCAGCAAAGGCGTGCCGTTCTCGACTGTGAAAGGCCCGATTTACCAACCGGCTACGGGGTTGGCGACGAGTTTGCTGGATATTTCGGCGTATGTGCATTTGCGTTGAAAAACGTTGAAGGATCGGTAGGAACGTCCGATGCAATCTTCGTCCCGTTCCTACAAGGACAGACCGCTTTGTCGACTATCGGGATTTGAGGGCGCGAATCTATAGTTGTGACTGTCGCTGCCAACCAGCGACTCGGGCTTGGTCACCCGTATTAGATGTGCATTCACAGTCGTTGTATGCTGCTGGCGCTTCTTTGTGTCAGCACGCTCTATGGCGGCTGTGTTCGGGACGTCTTCGGGCGTGCCGGTTGTGAATGCCTCATCGGTTGACCAACCCGAACGCAGTCCGCCACCTATCGCTTGGTCACGGTAGGAGGGGATTCTCCTGACGCAATACGAGGCAAAAACAATGAAAACATGGAATCAATTCACCACTGATCGTTACCGAACACTCGAATCCAATCTCACTGACACCAACCCACTGATCATCGACACAGAAGCCAACCCGCAAGACATCCTCGAATGCGCCGTCCAGCGCTTACGCGCATCAAGCGACCTGCTACGCACCCTCTACTGCCTCAACTTCAAACAAGCCGACGTCGAAGACATCCCCCACATCACCCACGCCCTCTATCTGCTGACGCAGGATGGTTGTGATCTGCTGCAAGTTGCCCAGCAGCAAATGCTCAACTGGAAAGCTCCGGCTTAAAAATCCCCCACACCAGAGAGCATGAATGCTCGAAAACCAATGTCCAAAGAAGGAGTTGAATTTTGCAAACTACTATTGATTGCGTACGATGGGAGCCACTGTTCAATCAAGGGCTCATCTTCATGACCACTGAAACTATTGATCACAGCACCCTCGCTCGCTTGATTGAAAACGGGTCAGTCAGCAGCACAAATATCGTCGCTCAACCGGGTGGCTGGTCGATTCAAATTTTGCAGGGAAGAAAAGAATGCTCGCTGGCAGCACAGCGTAGTGGTCAGGTACGACTGTTCAAGCGGCTTGAAACGCTGGTGAGCTACTTGCGGGGAATGGGCATCAGCCACTTCAATGTAGATGCCTCCAGTTACGACCCGCAGCAACTGAAAACCTACGCTCGGCCTGATCGTGCCGAAGCAATGAAACAGGCCCACGAGGCGGCCGCTTATGAGGAATGGTTCAAGCGTCAGGTGCAACTCAGCATTGATGACCCAAGGCCGAGCATCAGCGATGAAGACAGCCGCCGAATATTTGCAGCCAAACGCGATGCTCTCCGTCAACGAGCGCGCTGATGAAGTTGGTCTGGCGCCCCGAGGCGCATGACGACCGAGACCGGATCATGGATCGCATTAGTCAGGACAACCCTGTTGCAGCGGCCGATCTCGACGAAATATTCGAATCAAAAGGGGAAGTCGCTCGACAGCGCCCGACCTTGTACAGAAAGGGCAGGGTTGAAGGCACACGAGAAATCGTTGCAGCTTCTAATTACATCATCGTCTACATGCTTAAAGATGAATGCGTGCAAGTGCTGCGAATAATGCATGCCCGGCAGCAGTGGCCCTGACCAATCAAAAAGAGCCGATAAGACCCCAACTGCCAGATCAACCACACACCTGCAATTATTCTGGCGTTTTGACCCACCTAGCGAAGGAATATTAGCGTTATGGCCAGAAAAACCGCACCGCTGCTCCCAAGGATCGCACGCTTACTAGTCGATTTTGGTGAGCGCTTGGAACTCGCCCGGCTGCGACGCAGACTCACAGCGAAGCAGGTCGCCGAGCGTGCAGGAATGTCTGTCATGGCTTTGCGGTCGCTGGAATCGGGCAGTTCGGGCGTAACAATGGGAGCTTACTTGGCAGTGATGCAAGTTTTGGGGTTAGAGCAGGATCTGACGCTACTGGGCGCCACGGATAAACTCGGCAATCGAATGCAGAATGCCAAGCTTCTCTGCTCTAGAAATTCCTCAAGCAACAAATCCGCGAGAGAACTAAAACGCGAGATCCAAAAAGTTAAAAAAATTCCGACGTCAAAGACGAGTGTTCTTGATGCGGCACTCGTTAGCGAGGATCGTCTAGAAGCCTTCCCGCTGAATACTCATTCACTGTCTGCACTGCTGATGAAAAATCGACAACGAACCCCATGATGAAAAGCCGGCCAAAAAAAGCCGCCCCGAAGGGCGGCTTTTTCATTCACATCAAACCAATCTTACAACTTCGGCCCGGCAGCCTTGATCGCGTCGCTCACTTCGAACTTCTTGAAGTTCTCGATGAACAGACCGGCCAGTGCTTTGGCAGCCTCGTCGTACGCAGCCTTGTCAGCCCAGGTGTTGCGTGGGTTGAG
Source organism: Pseudomonas sp. 18058 (assembly GCF_902706155.1). NCBI lineage: Bacteria > Pseudomonadati > Pseudomonadota > Gammaproteobacteria > Pseudomonadales > Pseudomonadaceae > Pseudomonas > Pseudomonas sp. 18058. Next base: position 133,383 of record NZ_CACSJY010000006.1, on the reverse strand, counting down.
CAGGTTGGTTTCAACGCCCGGTACGGCCAGTGGCACGTCGAGGTTGATGGTGTCGAGGTGTTCGGTGTCAGCACCGATCAGTGCGCCGCTCTGGATCGCTGCGATCACCGCGCGGGTGGTCGGGATGTTGAAGCGTTTGCCGACGCCGTAGCCGCCGCCGGTCCAGCCGGTGTTGACCAGGTAGACCTTGGAACCGAAACCGCGGATGCGCTTGATCAGCAGCTCTGCGTATTCGCCAGCCGGGCGCGGGAAGAACGGCGCGCCGAAGCAGGTGGAGAAGGTCGACTTGATGCCGCTGCCGGAACCCATTTCAGTCGAGCCCACCAGTGCGGTGTAGCCGGACAGGAAGTGGTAGGCCGCTTGTTCTTCGTTGAGGATCGACACTGGCGGCAGCACGCCGGTCAGGTCGCAGGTCAGGAAAATCACCGCGTTTGGCTCGCCACCGAGGTTCTGCTCGGAACGCTTGGCAACGTGCTCCAGCGGGTAAGCGGCGCGGCTGTTCTGGGTCAGGCTGACATCGGCGTAGTCGGCGTGCTTGGCGTCGTCGATAACGACGTTTTCCAGTACAGCACCGTGCTTGATGGCTTTCCAGATAACCGGCTCGTTCTTCTCGGAGAGGTCGATGCACTTGGCATAGCAACCGCCTTCGATGTTGAACACCACGCCTTCGCCCCAGCCGTGTTCGTCGTCACCGATCAGGTAACGGCTTTCGTCGGCCGACAGGGTGGTTTTACCGGTGCCCGACAGACCGAAGAACAGGGTCACGTCGCCTTCTTCGCCGATGTTGGCAGCGCAGTGCATCGGCAGCACGTCAGCGGCCGGCAGCAGGAAGTTCTGCACGGAGAACATGGCTTTCTTCATCTCACCGGCGTAACGCATGCCGGCGATCAGCACTTTTTTCTGTGCGAAGTTGAGGATCACGCAACCGTCGGAGTTGGTGCCATCACGCTCAGGCACGCACTCGAAGTTGGCCACGTTGAGCACTTGCCACTCTTCACGACCGGCCGGGTTGTACTGGGCCGGGTTGATGAACAGGCAACGACCGAACAGATTCTGCCAGGCAGTCTGGGTGGTCATCTTCACGGCCAGGTAGTGATCTTCAGCTGCGCCTACATGCACGTGGGAAACGAAGTGCTCTTGCGCGTTGTTGAACGCCTCGACACGAGCCCACAGCGCGTCGAACTTGTCGGCCGGGAACTTGCGGTTGATCGGGCCCCAGGCGATAGCAGCCTGGGTGGAAGGCTCTTCAACGATGAAACGGTCAACAGGCGAACGACCGGTGCGGTGACCAGTGCGAACAACCAGAGCGCCGGTATCGGCAAGCTCGCCCTCACCGCGATTCAAGGCTTCTTTTACCAGATCATCGACACTCAGATCGGTGTACACGGCGTTATTGGCTTGCGTCATGAGATTCCCCGTCGGCCAGTGGCCGAGTGTGCTCCAAACGTTTTGTAGTAGAAAGTCGTGCACTACTACCGCGACAAAAAGTGGGCCGGATTATGCCAGAAACGCCCAAAAAGAGTAGGGCCCTCCCGTCGTAACGGCGTAATTGCGCGTTTGAGCAGTGAATTTACCTGCGCTGAACCGTTTTAGTGCCGGGTGTCGGATGGCGTGTCGACACCGGCGCCAGCGAACAATTGAGCGATATCAGCTGCATCGAACAGGTAGCGCTCGTTGCAAAACTGGCAATCGATCTCGACGGTGCCACCCTGTTCGGCGACCAACGCTTGCGCATCTTCCAGACCCAGACTGACCAGCGCATTGCCCGAACGATCCCGCGAGCAGCTGCAACGGAAGCGCAGATTCTGCACATCGAACAGACGCACCTGCTCTTCGTGGTAAAGGCGATGCAGCACGGTTTCGTTGTCCAGGCTAAGCAATTCATCGGCGGTCAGGGTGGTGGCCAGCGCGGTGATGTGCTGCCAACTGGCGGCGCGATCTTCTTCGTCTTTCAGACGATCGGCCGGCAATTGCTGCAGGAGCAAACCACGGGCGCGACGACCGTCGGCGAACAGCTTGAAGCGCGTACCGACCTGTTGTGACATGACGAAATAGTTGGTGAAGCAATCGGACAGGGTTTCGCCGTCGAGGTCGACAATGCCCTGGTAGCGCTGGCCGACAGTCGGGTCGACGGTCAGGGCCAGAACACCGTTCGGCATCAGGTCGGCGAGGGTCGCGTCCGCGGCGATCTGGTCGGCGTGATAACGCGCCAGACCACGGATGTCGCGGTCGCTGGAGCACTCGATCATCAGCATCGGGATCGGGCCTTCGGAACGCGCCTGCAGAATCAGCAGTCCATCGAACTTGAGGGTGCCCACCAGCAACGAGGCGGCGGCCATCAGCTCGCCCAGCAATTGCGCAATCGGCTCCGGGTACGGGTGCTTGGCGAGGACTTCGGCGTAGCTGCGCTCAAGCGCGACCAGTTCGCCACGGGTGTCGCTGTCATCAAAGATGAAGCGTTGGGTGAAATCGGTATCCGGTAGGTCGGTCATAGGTCTGGGTATCTGAAAGTGGTGACAAAATGGTTACAAGACGTGAAAATTTGCGCTTCTTGGCACCCCTTTTGGTGCCGACTGCTTTGCCATGGGAGGCATTTTATGAACAATCCGGGTTTGTTCCAATCAAGGTGGAACCTCGGCCGGCTGGTTCTGTGCAACGTGGTGCCATTAGCACTACTGGCTTTCTGGTTATGGCCTACGGGCAACGCGCTGTGTGTGATTTTCGACGAGTGGCTGTTTCGCTCACTCAATACACCGCTGGCCAGCAACCCCATATGGCTCCACATCTGGGCAATTGCAAGTATGCGTCCGTTCGACATCGTCGTTGGCCTGATCCTGCTGACGCTGCTGATCAAGGGCGACTGGGTGTTCAAGGCGATTGACGTGCGCCGGGCTTTTTTCGGTTTTCTGTCGATTCTGTTGTTGATGGTGGTGATTCGCGCACTGTTTTCCAAGTTCGCCGACTCTATGGATTGGCAGCACAGCAGTCCGTCGATGGTGCTTGAGGGCGCCGTGCACATCAGCGACTACTTCCCGGATCTGGAAAAAACCTGGGAAATTAAAGATCGGTCCAGCCAGAGTTTCCCCGGTGATCACGCCTCGGTGTTGTTGATCTGGGCGCTGTTCATGGGCGTGTTCAGCCGTACGGTCGGGCAATTTTTGACGGTGTGGGGTTTGGCGGTGTTGTTCATGTTGCCGCGACTGGTGGCCGGTGCGCATTGGGGTCAGGACGATTACATCGGTGGGGTTTTGCTGGCGGTGTGGGCGTTGGGCTGGGGTTATTACACGCCGTTCGCGTATCACGCGGCGAATATCTGGTTGAAGGTGACGGCGCCGGTTTTTGCGCTGCTGGGCAAGTTGCCGGTGGTGTCGCGGATGAGTGTGGTGCGTAGCGCCTGATACCGCGTTGACTCCGGCGAGTGCCATGCACTCGATTCGCGAGCAAGCCCGCTCCCACAATTGACCGCATTCCTTCCGTTGAAATGCAATCCAATGTGGGAGCGGGCTTGCTCGCGAAGAGGCCGGCACCAACAACGCAAAAACTTCGCTCTCACTCGTCGTGGCTGCTGCCACGAAACTTGAACAAATCCCGCCGCTGTTTCTTGCTCGGTTTGCCATCGGTGCTCATGCCCAACGCGCCCGCCTTGCGCATCGCCGCGGCCGCCTCACGTTTGGCAACACTCTCAGCAGTCTCCGCGTACAACGTCTGCGCCTCGGGCGCACCGCGGCGCACGATCGACAGCGCCTCGACCTTCACCGTACGCACTTCGAACCCCATACGAATCTCGAACTCATCGCCAATGCGTGGCTCTTTGCCAGGCTTGCAGCGCTCACCCCGACAATGCACCTTGCCACTCTCGATGGCGGCTTTGGCCAACGCGCGAGTCTTGTAGAAACGTGCGGCCCACAGCCACTTGTCGAGACGAATCTTGTCGTCCTCTTCCTGTTTTTGCGCCATATGAATTCCTCGGTCAGCCAGTAGTCGGAACTGTACTACCGTTTCTGTCGGGCGCAACAACTCGGCCCTCCAGATAGACTGTGATCCAGGCCGGTTCATCGGCACGGAGAGATCGAGTGACAAAATTTCCATCTTCATTAACTTCGCCCAAGGCCGGTTGCCAAGGCTGCCAGCAAAGCGAGCCGCTGGGCTTCGAGTTTGCCTTCGCCTATCAACCGATCGTCGATCTGCGCGATCAGTCGATCTTCGCCAACGAAGCGCTGGTACGCGGTGTGGCCGGTGAAGGCGCGTTTACCGTGTTGGATCAAGTTACAGAAGACAACCGCTACCGTTTCGACCAGCTCTGCCGAACCCGCGCCATCGAAGGCGCGGCCACTCTAAATATGCAGACACACTTGTCGATCAACTTCATGCCCAACGCGGTCTATCGTCCAGAGTTATGCATTCGCAGCACTCTGGAGGCGGCAAAAAAACACAATTTCCCGATCGACCGATTGATTTTCGAAACCCTGGAAAGCGAGCACGTAGATAACTATCGCCATTTGACCAATATTCTGCGTGAATACCGCGAATTCGGCTTCAAAACCGCCATCGATGATTTCGGTGCCGGTTATTCGGGGCTCAATCTGCTGGCTGATTTCCAACCGGATCTGATCAAACTCGACATGGCGCTGATCCGCGATGTCGATCGCGACCGTGTTCGTCAGGCGATCGTTCGGGGGATTGTCACAATCTGTGCGGAGTTGAACGTTACAGTCATTGCCGAAGGCATTGAGAGCGCCGGTGAACGGGATTTCCTGGCGGACTGTGAAATATTTCTGATGCAAGGCTACTGGTTCGCCAGACCTGCATTCAAAGCGTTGGCCCAGGTAGCACCTGAGGCCTGGACGCGTTAATCGTTGGTTTTTATCTATTGAAGACATTTGACCATTTGACCGTTGTCGGTCTGCGCGAGTGGGTGGCGCTCCCGGATTTGGGAGTCGCGGGCCTGCGGGCGAAAATCGACACCGGTGCCAGCACCTCCAGTCTGCACGCCACCGATATCGAACCGTTCGAACGCGACGGCGAAAAGTGGGTGCGTTTCACCGCGCACCTGGGCACGGTGGTGCAGTTACGTCACCGCCGCTGCGAAGCGCCGCTGGTGACGCGCAAAACCATTAAAAGCTCCAACGGCCATGCGCAGGTGCGCTACGTGATAAGCACCACCCTGGCCTTGGGTGATCGGGTCTGGCCGGTCGAGTTCACCCTCGCCTGCCGCAAGTCCATGCGTTATCGCCTGTTACTCGGTTCCAAAGCCCTGATCGACGGCCAGTTGGTGGTCAATCCGGGTATCAAATATGTACAAGACAAGCCGGTGTTCCCGGTATCTACCTCCTCCACAGGTGTTGCATGAAGATCGCTGTGCTGTCGCGGAACCCGCGTCTGTATTCCACCCGCCGTCTGGTCGAAGCCGGAACCGAGCGCGGGCATGAAATGGTAGTGATCGACACGTTGCGCGCCTACATGAACATCGCCAGCCACAAGCCGCAGATCCACTATCGCGGCAAACCGCTGGAAGGTTTCGACGCGGTGATTCCGCGGATCGGTGCGTCGGTGACGTTCTATGGCTGCGCCGTGTTGCGTCAGTTTGAAATGATGGGGGTGTTCCCGCTCAACGAATCGGTGGCGATTGCCCGCTCCCGGGACAAATTGCGTTCGCTGCAATTGCTCTCGCGTCGCGGCATCGGTTTGCCAGTGACCGGGTTTGCTCACTCGCCGGATGACATTCCCGATTTGATCGACATGGTCAACGGCGCGCCGCTGGTGATCAAAGTGCTCGAAGGCACCCAAGGCATCGGTGTGGTGCTGTGCGAAACCGCGACTGCCGCGGAATCGGTGATCGAGGCGTTCATGGGCCTGAAGCAGAACATCATGGTGCAGGAGTACATCAAGGAAGCGGGCGGCGCGGATATTCGTTGCTTCGTGGTCGGCGACAAGGTGATCGCGGCGATGAAGCGTCAGGCGAAACCGGGTGAGTTCCGTTCCAATCTGCACCGTGGCGGCAGCGCGAGCCTGATCAAGATCACGCCGGAAGAACGCATGACCGCGTTGCGTGCGGCGAAGGTCATGGGCCTGGCGGTGGCGGGTGTGGATATTCTGCGTTCCAATCACGGGCCGCTGGTGATGGAAGTGAACTCGTCGCCGGGGCTGGAGGGGATTGAGACCACCACCGGGAAGAATGTGGCGGGGATCATCATTGAGCATCTGGAAAAGAATGGTGGGCCGAATATGACGCGCACCAAAGGCAAGGGCTAAATGCAAAAGATCGCAGCCTGCGGCAGCTCCTACAGGAAACGCATTTCCATGTAGGAGCTGCCGCAGGCTGCGATCTTTTTTTCAGCCGTTAAACGGCATCCCGCGGCAACATCAACCCCAACGGCAACCTGACTCGCGCTTCCAATCCACCCCCGGACCGATTGCGCAGCTCAACATTTCCGCCATGCATCGAAGCAATCCGCTTCACAATCGCCAGACCCAAGCCAGTACCCTTCCCGCCCCGAGCACGATCGCCGCGAGTAAACGGATTAAAGATCGCCTCGAGCTCTGAAGGATCAATCCCCGCCCCACGATCCATCACGCTCAGCACCACATACGGCGCGCTGACGTCACCGCTCACATAAGCCGCAACTTCCACGCTGCTGCCGGCATGATTCAGGGCGTTGCCGATCAGGTTATTGAGCAAGCGCTTCATCGAAACCCGGCGCAACGGAAACGGCTGAATCGGCTCCAGACGCAAACGGACTTTCTCTTCATTCTGGTTGTAAGGCGCTGCCACCTCACGCACCAGATCGCTGAGATCGACCTCTTCCACGGACTCGTCACGACCATCACGAATAAATGCGAGGAACTGGTCGAGAATCGCGTCCATGTCTTCGATGTCACGCACCATGTCGTCGGTCAGGTCGTTGCGATCGCCCATCAATTCCAGCGACAGTCGCAATCTGGTCAACGGTGTGCGCAAATCGTGGGAAACCCCCGCCAGCATCAACTCGCGCTCGCGTCCGGCCTGCTCGACGTCTTCGGCCATCTGGTTGAACGCGCGATACACCTCGGTCATTTCGCTCGGCGTATCGCTGATCGGCAGACGCACACTGCGGCCCTGACCGAGTTGCCGCGCAGCGAAGACCAAGCGTTTCAACGGCTGATTGAGCTGACTGACGAAAATCCACGCCGACGCCGTCGACAGCAAACCGATGGCGAGGAACCAGCCGAGCACGTTCCAGATTTTCTGGCCGCGCAAGGGATGCGGGTACAACGGTACTTTCAGCCAGCCATCACCGAGGCTCGGCGCGCGAACCCACAGCGCCGGCGGCGAATGCATGCGCAAGCGCACTTCGGTGTCGGCGCCCAGCTCCGCCTGCATCTGCCGCTGGTAGATTTCGCTATACGGCCAGTGCTGTTCGCCTTCCGGCACGCCAGCGCCGACCACGCGGATCAGGGTCGCGGCATCAGCGATCTTCGCGCGGTTTTCTTCGTCGGCGGCCCAATAGGCGCGCAGCGTCAGAGCGACGCCGTGGCTGTATTGACGATCCACCAGCACGTCCTCGTTCATCAATAGATAAACCAGGGTCAGCGCTTTGGAAAACAGCACGACGATAAGCACCAGCCAGAGGGTGCGGGAGAAAAAACTTTGGGGGAACCAGACGGGGGTTTTCATGAATAACCGCTACACACTTGCAGGAGCGAGCAATGCTCGCATATTGCGGATTGCGAGTCTGCGGGCCGGGTCATTCAACCCGGGCCCGACAGACCCGCTCCTACAAATCGCCGATCACTTGGTGGCGGCGCCATCCGGTACGAACACGTAGCCCACGCCCCAGACAGTCTGGATGTAGCGCGGCTTGGATGGATCGGGTTCGATCATCCGGCGCAGACGCGAGATCTGTACGTCGATGGAACGCTCGAGGGCATCCCACTCGCGGCCACGGGCCAGGTTCATCAGCTTGTCGCGGGTCAGTGGCTGACGCGCGTTCATCACCAGAGCCTTGAGTACCGCAAACTCACCGGTGGTGAGCATGTGCACTTCGTCGCCGCGCTTCAGTTCGCGGGTGGCCAGCGACAATACGTAATCACCGAAGGTGACGTTTTCGTCTTCGCTGCCCGGCGCGCCCGGCACCGGTGCGGCCTGACGGCGCAGAACGGCTTTGACCCGGGCCATCAGCTCGTCCGGGTTGAACGGCTTGGCCAGATAATCGTCGGCGCCCAGCTCCAGGCCCTTGATGCGGCTGATCTCATCGCCCTTGGCGGTGAGCATGATGATCGGGATCTGATTGTTCGCGGCGCGCAGGCGGCGGCAAGCGGTCAGGCCGTCTTCACCCGGCAGCATCAGGTCGAGTACGACCAGATTGAACACTTCACGCGACAACAGACGATCCATCTGTTCGGTGTTCGGAACGGTACGGGCGCGGTAGCCCTTGCTGACGAAGAAACGTTCCAGCAGGCTGCTCAGCCCCGGATCGTCATCAACGATAAGAATTTTTTCGCCTTCAGCAGTTTGTGCAGTGCTGCTCATTAGATGCTCCTTTTAGCTCGGCGCGCATTATGGCGTAGCTGCCGTTATACGCACCGTGTGCATTGTTAGCAGATTTTTCCTTCACTGCCAGAAAACCGGGGTTTATGCCTACAGACTGCAACACCCCCGAATGGCAGAACGCTGGTTATAATGCGCGGCGTTTTGTGCCAGGCAACGTCTGAATCGTTACCGCAGGTGATCGCCGGTTTTTTTCATGGCAACCGCAGTAATTGTTCGATTTCACGGGTCAATGGGGTGCCTTTTGACCCAGGCAGCGGCCATCTTCATGCCGCTCAACCAGACTCCGGGCCTTTATTTTCGCGCCTGCGAGCCTGCTTTCACAATATGTCAGGTGGTTTTATGGACAGCATCAACAGCCGCATCGCCGAGGAACTCGGCGTACGCCCACAACAGGTCGAAGCGGCCGTCGCGCTACTCGATGAAGGCTCAACCGTTCCCTTCATCGCCCGTTACCGGAAAGAAGTCACCGGCAGCCTCGATGACACCCAGTTGCGTCACCTGGAAGAGCGCCTGCGCTACCTGCGAGAACTCGACGAACGGCGCATCAGCATCCTCGCCAGCATCGAAGAGCAAGGCAAACTCACCCCGCAACTTGAGCGCGACATCAAGCTTGCCGACACCAAAACCCGCCTCGAAGACTTGTACTTGCCGTACAAGCAGAAGCGCCGCACCAAGGGCCAGATCGCCCTGGAAGCCGGCCTCGGCGACCTCGCGGATGGCCTGTTCAACGACCCGAACCTGGCCCCGGAAACCGAAGCGGCACGTTTCGTCGACGCCGAAAAAGGCGTGGCCGATGTCAAGGCTGCCCTCGAAGGCGCCAAATACATCCTCATGGAACGCTTCGCCGAAGACGCCAGCCTGCTGGAAAAACTGCGTAACTACCTGAAACAGGAAGCCACCCTCAGTGCCCGCGTTATCGCTGGCAAAGAAGAGGAAGGCGCCAAGTTCCGCGACTACTTCGAACACGACGAACCACTGAAAAGCATGCCGTCGCACCGCGCGCTCGCCATTTTCCGTGGCCGCAACGAAGGCATCCTCAGCTCCGCGCTGAAAGTCGGCGACGAGCTGCCGGGCACCATGCACCCGTGCGAAGGCATGATCGGCCAGCAATTCAACATCCAGAACCAGAACCGCCCGGCCGACAAATGGCTCGGCGAAGTGGTGCGCTGGACGTGGAAGGTCAAGCTCTACACGCACCTGGAAACCGACCTGCTCGGCGAGTTGCGTGACGGCGCCGAAACCGAGGCGATCAACGTGTTCGCCCACAACCTGCACGACCTGCTGCTGGCCGCACCGGCCGGCCCGCGCGCTACTCTGGGCCTCGACCCGGGCCTGCGTACCGGTTGCAAGGTGGCCGTGGTCGATTCGACCGGCAAGATGCTCGACCATGCCACGGTTTACCCGCACGTGCCGCACAACAAGTGGGATCAGACCATCGCCATTCTGGCCGCCCTGTGCGCTAAGCACTCGGTTGACCTGATCGCCATCGGCAACGGCACCGCCAGCCGCGAAACCGACAAACTGGCGATCGAGCTGATCAAAAAATACCCAGCGATGAAAATGACCAAGGTCATGGTTTCCGAGGCCGGCGCATCGGTGTACTCGGCATCGGAACTGGCGGCCAAGGAATTCCCGGATCTCGACGTATCGATCCGTGGCGCCGTGTCCATCGCCCGTCGTCTGCAGGATCCACTGGCAGAACTGGTGAAAATCGATCCGAAATCCATCGGTGTCGGCCAGTACCAGCACGACGTTTCGCAGCTGAAACTGGCGCGTGGTCTGGATGCAGTGGTTGAAGACTGTGTGAACGCCGTCGGCGTGGACGTGAACACCGCTTCGGTAGCGCTGCTGGCGCGTATCTCCGGCCTCAACTCGACGCTGGCGCAGAACATCGTCGCTCACCGCGATGAGCACGGCGCGTTCAAAACCCGTGCAGCCCTGAAGAAAGTCGCGCGTCTGGGCGAAAAAACCTTCGAACAGGCGGCCGGTTTCTTGCGCGTGATGAACGGCGACAACCCGCTGGATTCCTCGGCGGTTCACCCGGAAGCCTATCCGCTGGTGCAGCGCATTGCCGCTGAAACCGACCGCGACATCCGTTCGCTGATCGGCGATGCAAGCTTCCTCAAGCGTCTGGATCCGAAGAAGTTCACCGACGAGACCTTCGGTCTGCCCACCGTCACCGACATTCTGCAAGAGCTGGAAAAACCGGGCCGCGACCCGCGTCCGGAGTTCAAGACAGCCGAGTTCCAGGAAGGCGTTGAAGACCTGAAAGACCTGCAATTGGGGATGATCCTTGAAGGCGTGGTCACCAACGTGACTGCATTCGGTGCCTTCGTCGACATCGGTGTGCATCAGGACGGTCTGGTGCACATCTCGGCGCTGTCGGAGAAATTCATCAAGGATCCACGCGAAGCGGTGAAGGCCGGTGACGTGGTGAAAGTGAAGGTCATGGAAGTCGATATCCCGCGCAAACGCGTTGGCCTGTCGATGCGCATGGGCGACACCCCGGGCGAGAAGATCGACGGTGCGCGTGGCTCGCGTCCGGGCTCGGCGCAGCGCCAGCCTTCGAACAATGCGCCACGCAAGGAAACCGCCACCGCCGCGCCGGTGAACAATGCGATGGCCTCGCTGTTCGCCAACGCCAAGCAATTGAAGAAACGCTGATGGAGATTCCGGCCGGGCTCGTCGAGAGCGCGTTTTTCAAGCTGTTGGGCTGCCGCCTGCACAGCCTGGAAACCGGGGTGGCGCAAGTCGCCCTGGTGCTGGAACCGGAACTGCGCAATCGCGGCGGCAAATTGCACGGTGGCGCGCTGTTCAGTCTGGTCGACATTGCCATGGGGCTGGCCTGTTCCAGCACTCATGGCTTCGATCAGCAGAGCGCGACCATCGAGTGCAAGATCAACTATATCCGCGCCGTTTCCGACGGCGAGGTCATGTGCACGGCGCGGGTCATCCACCCGGGCCGCCGCACGTTGGTGGTTGAAGCCGACGTGATGCAGGGCGACAAACTGGTCGCAAAAGCACAAGGCACGTTCGCTGTCCTGTAGCTAGACGCCATCAATTTGAGTTAATTTCGGCGCAACGAATCCTGTGGGAGCGAGCTTGCTCGCGAAGGCGGTGTGTCAGGCATCTGAAATGTTGACTGATAAACCCTCTTCGCGAGCAAGCTCGCTCCCACAGGGATTGTGCAGTTCCTGACTGACCGGCAAATGGCCTGCCGCAACAAAACCAGGCGATAACGCCAGTTTCAACTTCACCCTTGTAGACCGTCCTGCCCACCCCCATATTGGGGCGACTGACGCGTGAAGGAATCCAAATTGAGCGAACTTCTCAACCGCCGCCTGGCTCTGCTCGGCGAGCGCGCTAACCTCTCTCTGCTCGAGCAGTGCCTGCACGGTATCGAACGTGAATGCCTGCGCGTGACCAGCGAAGGTCGCCTGGCGCAAACGCCGCACCCCGAAGCCTTGGGTTCCGCGCTGACCAACGAACAAATCACCACCGACTACTCCGAGTCGCTGCTGGAATTCATCACGCCCGCCCTGCCCGACCCGGCTGATACGCTGGCGAGCCTGGACAAGATTCACCGTTTTGCCTACAGCAAACTCGGCAACGAGTACCTGTGGAGTCCATCGATGCCGTGCCCGTTGCCGGCCGAGGAAGACATCCCGATCGCCTATTACGGCACCTCCAACATCGGTCAGCTCAAGTACGTTTACCGCAAGGGCCTGGCCCTGCGTTACGGCAAGACCATGCAGTGCATTGCCGGGATTCACTACAACTTCTCCCTGCCGGAAAAGCTCTGGCCGCTGCTGCGTGAAACCGAAGGGTTTGTCGGCACGGATCGCGATTTCCAGTCGTTTTCCTACATCGCGCTGATCCGTAACTTCCGTCGCTACAGCTGGCTGCTGATGTACCTGTTCGGTGCTTCGCCTGCGCTGGACGCCGGATTCCTGCGTGGTCGTTCGCATCAACTCGAACAACTCGATCCGGACACCCTGTATCTGCCGTACGCGACCAGCCTGCGCATGAGCGACCTCGGTTACCAGAGCAACGCTCAGGCCGGTCTGACGCCGTGCTACAACGATCTGGCGAGTTACACCGACAGCCTGCGCAAAGCCGTGGCCACGCCGTACGCGCCGTATGTTGAAGTCGGCACGCACAAGGATGGTGAGTGGGTTCAGCTCAACACCAACATCCTGCAGATCGAAAACGAGTACTACTCCAACATCCGCCCGAAACGCGTGACCTACACCGGCGAGCGGCCGATTCAGGCACTGGTGGCGCGTGGCATTCAGTACGTCGAAGTGCGTTGTCTGGACATCAACCCGTTCCTGCCGATGGGCATCGACCTCACCGAGTCGCGCTTCCTCGATTCGTTCCTGCTGTTCTGCGCGCTGAACGATAGCCCGCTGCTGACCAACACCTCGTGCGGCAACGCCACGTCGAACTTCCTCAGCGTGGTCAAGGAAGGTCGCCGTCCGGGTCTGGAGTTGCAACGTGACGGTGAGTCGGTCGAGATGAAGACCTGGGCTGCCGAACTGCTGGAACAAATCGCGCCACTGGCGGCGTTGCTGGATCAGAGCCATGGCGGCGATGCGCACAGCAAGGCGCTGGATACGCAACTGGCCAAGGTCAGCGATCCGTCCCTGACACCGTCCGCGCAGGTTTTGGCGGCGATGGCTGAGCATAAGGAAAGCTTTGCGCAGTTCTCGTTGCGTCAGAGTCAGGCGCACGCGGAGTTCTTCCGTAGCGAGCCTTTGTCGGCGGATGAGCAGGCGAAGTTTGAGGAGCTGGCGCGTACTTCGCTGGCAGCGCAGGCTGAGCTGGAGCAGAACGAGGTTGGGGATTTTGATGTGTTTGTTGGGTCGTATCAGGCGAGTATTTTGGCGATCAGCAATTAAGCGTTGTCAGTAAAAAGATCGCAGCCTTCGGCAGCTCCTACATGGGAACGAGATTGATCGTTCCCACGCTCCGCGTGGTAACGCCTCAAGGGACGCTCCGCGTCCAGGTGACGCAGAGCGTCACCGGCTGCATTCCCACGCAGAGCGTGGGGACGATCTGCTCCCTCGCTCTTAGATTTTTCCGCTCATAAGCTCATTCGAAAAAGTTATTTATTTACTGATTCTTAGATCATTTAGTCTCCTTTCACGCCGACGCTCGGTCGCCTGATATGGAGCTCTTCAATGAAACTGAATTTCCCGCTTCGCCTGCTCGCCGTAGCCTCTCTGGCTGCCGCGAGTTTTCTGGCTCAGGCCGCCGACCTCACCGTCGCCTACCAAACCACCGTTGACCCGGCGAAAGTCGCTCAGGCCGACGGCGCTTACGAAAAAGCCACCAAAGCCGACATTGCCTGGCGCAAGTTCGACAACGGCGCCGACATCATCGCCGCCATCGCTTCCGGCGACGTGCAGATTGGCTACCTCGGTTCGAGCCCGCTGACCGCCGCGATCACCCGCAAAGTCCCGGTCGAAACCTTCCTCATCGCCACTCAGATCGGCGCCGCCGAAGCACTGGTCGCGCGCGACGGTTCCGGCATCAAGACCCCGCAGGATCTGGTCGGCAAGAAAATCGCCGTGCCATTCGTATCGACCGGTCACTACAGCCTGCTCGCCGCGTTGAAGCACTGGAACATCGATCCATCGAAAGTCACCATCCTCAACCTCGCGCCCCCAGCCATCGTTGCTGCGTGGAAACGCGGCGACATCGACGCCACTTACGTTTGGGATCCGGCACTCGGCGTGGCCAAGGAAAACGGCAAAGTGCTGATCACCTCCGGCGAACTGGCCAAGTTTGGCGCGCCGACTTTCGATGCGTGGATCGTGCGCAAAGACTTCGCCGAGAAGCACCCGGAAATCGTCACCGCATTCGCCAAGGTTACCCTCGACGCCTACGCCGACTACCGCAAAGACCCGAAAGCCTGGCTCGCCGATCAATCCAACGTCGACAAATTGGTGAAACTCTCTGGCGCCAAGGCCAGCGACATCCCATTGCTGCTGCAAGGCAACGTCTACCCGCTCGCAGCTGATCAGGTCGTCACCCTCGGCGCGCCGACCACCAAAGCCATCACCGACACCGCTGCGTTTCTCAAGGAGCAAGGCAAGGTCGAAGCCGTTCTGCCGGACTACGCGCCCTACGTCAGCGCCAAATTCATCACCAACTGATCGGGAGTTAACCGCGATGGCCTTGCTACAGCTGGAGCGCATCAGCGCACAGTACCCGGGCAGCCCCGAACCGGTGCTGGCGGATATTTCTCTGACCCTGGGGCCTCAGCAATTGCTGGTCGCCCTCGGCCCGTCCGGCAGTGGCAAGACTTCGCTGTTGAACCTGATTGCCGGTTTCGTCGAACCGAGCGCCGGGCGCATCACCCTCGACGGCGTGCCGGTCAAAGGCCCAAGCGCCGAACGTGGCGTGGTGTTCCAGGACGACGCGTTGCTGCCTTGGCAGGACGTGTTGGCCAACGTCGCATTCGGTCTGGAACTGGCCGGTGTCGCCAGGGACAAGCGCGAAAAGATCGCCCGCGAAATGCTCGCGCTGGTCGATCTTTCCGGTTTCGAAAGCCGCCGCATTTGGCAACTCTCCGGTGGCCAGAAACAGCGTGTCGGCCTCGCCCGCGCCCTTGCCGCTGACCCGCGCGTATTGCTGATGGACGAACCCTTCGGCGCGCTCGATGCGTTCACTCGCGAACAGATGCAAGAGCTGTTGCTGCAAGTCTGGCAACGCACCGCCAAGCCGGTTTTCCTGATTACCCATGACATTGAAGAAGCGGTGTTCCTCGCCACTGACCTGATTCTGCTCGCGCCGAATCCGGGGCAGATCGTTGAGCGTCTGCACCTGGATTTCGGTCAGCGTTACGCCGCTGGCGAGTCCGCCCGCGCGATCAAATCCGATCCGCGCTTTATCGAAACCCGCGAACACGTGCTGAGCAAAGTGTTCTCGCAACGCAGCGCCGGGCAACGGCAGGAGCGCGCATGAGCAGTTACGACGTTTCCTCGGCGGCGGTAAAACCGGTTAGCGCATCGGTGGTGATTCCGGTGCGCCGCAGCCTCAGCACGCGCTGGATCAGCCTGTTGACGCTGTTCACTTTGGTGGCGATCTGGTGGGCAGTGACTGCCACCGGTCTGATCGAACCGCTGTTCCTGCCGCCGCCGTCCGCCGTGCTGCAAAAGGGCTGGTTGCTGGCGACCACCGGTTACATGGATTCGACGTTGTGGCAGCACCTTGGTGCGAGCCTGAGCCGCATCGGTCTGGGTCTGGGTTTTGCGATTCTGACCGCTGTGCCGGTGGGCATTGCGATCGGCGCCAACCGCATCGCCCGTGGTGTGCTCGATCCGCTGATCGAGTTCTACCGCCCGATCCCACCGTTGGCTTATCTGCCGCTGATTGTGATCTGGTGCGGCATCGGCGAGTTGTCGAAAGTGCTGTTGATTTATCTGGCGATTTTCGCGCCGATTGCCATTGCTACCGCCACTGGTGTGCGCACGGTTGATCCGGCGAAATTGCGCGCGGCGCAGTCGTTGGGTGCGACGCGCTTGCAGCTGATTCGCCATGTGATTTTGCCGAGCGCGTTGCCGGACATTCTCACTGGTGTGCGCATTGGTCTGGGGGTTGGTTGGTCGACGTTGGTTGCTGCCGAATTGATCGCTGCCACCAGCGGCTTGGGCTTTATGGTGCAATCGGCCGCGCAATTCCTGGTCACCGATGTCGTGGTGCTGGGGATTCTGGTCATCGCCCTGATCGCCTTCGCCATGGAAATGGGCCTGCGCGCCCTGCAACGCAAACTGGTGCCGTGGCACGGCCAGGCCCACTAAAACATCTTTTTGAATCCCCCTCTGTAGGAGCTGCCGCAGGCTGCGATCTTTTGATCTTGATCCTCTTAAAAACAAGATCAAAAGATCGCAGCCTGCGGCAGCTCCTACAGGGTGGTGGTTATCCGGAATTGAAGAGAAAGACCATGAGCAGCCTCAACATCACCCCATTAAGCTCGGCCCTCGGCGCACAGATCAGCGGCGTCGACATCAGCCAGCCGCTGTCCCTGGAACACCGCGACGCCATCGAGCAGGCGCTGCTCAAATATCAAGTGCTGTTCTTCCGCAACCAGCCAATCGAGCCACCGCAACAGGCGCGTTTCGCTGCCTATTTCGGAGACCTGCACATTCACCCGATCTACCCGAACGTGCCGGAACAACCGGAAGTGCTGATCCTCGACACCGCCGTCACCGACGTGCGCGACAACGCGATCTGGCACACCGACGTGACGTTCCTGCCGACGCCGGCGATGGGCGCGGTGCTCAGCGCCAAGTTGCTGCCGGAGTTTGGTGGCGACACGTTGTGGGCCAGCGGGATTGCTGCGTATGAAGCGCTGTCGGCGCCGATGAAAAGTTTGCTCGAAGGGCTGACCGCGACTCACGATTTCACTCGTTCGTTTCCGCTAGAGCGTTACGGCAACACGCCTGAAGCGCTGGCGCAGTGGGAAGAGGCGCGACGCAAGAACCCACCGCTGTCACACCCGGTGATTCGCACGCATCCGGTCAGTGGGCGGCGCTCGCTGTTCGTCAACGAAGGCTTCACGTCGAAGATCAATGAACTGTCGGAAACCGAGAGCGAAGCGATTCTGAAGTTTTTGTTTGCCCACGCGACGCGGCCGGAATTCACCATTCGCTGGCGCTGGCAACAGGACGATATTGCGTTCTGGGACAACCGCGTGACCCAGCATTACGCGGTAGATGATTACCGCCCGGCGCGGCGGGTGATGCAGCGGGCGACGGTGTTGGGGGATGTGCCGTTTTTTTAGGATCAAAAGATCGCAGCCTGCGGCAGCTCCTACCTTGATCGTTCCCACGCTCTGCGTGGGAATGCCGCCCGGGACGCTCTGCGTCCCATCTAAAGCCGAACGCAGAGCGTCCGTGGATGCATTCCCACGCGGAGCGTGGGAACGATCAGCTTCGAGAGGCTCACTCCGCCGTCGAAGGCTTCTCCCACAGATTGATCCCGCCCTCTTGGGCAAACCGGTCAATCTCCGCCAGCTCTTCAGCACTGAAGCTCAAATTCTTCAACGCCCCAACGTTCTCGATAATCTGCTCCGGCCGGCTCGCGCCGATCAGTGCCGAGGTCACCCGTGGATCGCGCAGCGTCCACGCCAGCGCCAATTGCGCCAGGCTCTGACCGCGACGCTTGGCGATCTCGTTAAGTGCGCGCACATGAGCGATGTTGGCCTCGGACAAGTGCGAAGTCTGCAACGAACCACCACCGGGACGATTGACCCGCGCATCCGCCGGCACGCCGTTGAGGTATTTGTCGGTGAGCAGACCTTGCGCCAGCGGAGTGAAAGCAATCACGCCCGTGCCGAGTTCGTCAGTGGTATCGAGCAGATCCTTTTCCACCCAGCGATTGAGCAGGTTGTACGCCGGTTGATGAATCAACAACGGCACTTTCCACTCTTGCAACAGCGCGGCCATCTCGCGGGTTTTCACGCCCGAATACGACGAGATCCCAATGTACAACGCCTTGCCCTGCTGCACCGCAGTGGCGAGGGCGCTGGCGGTTTCTTCCAGTGGGGTGTCCGGGTCGAAGCGGTGCGAATAGAAGATATCCACATAGTCCAGACCGAGGCGTTGCAGGCTCTGGTCGAGGCTTGCGAGCACGTATTTGCGCGAACCGCCGCCCTGACCGTAAGGGCCGGGCCACATGTCCCAACCGGCCTTGCTGGAGATGATCAGTTCGTCGCGGTACTGCTTGAAGTCTTCGCGCAACAGACGACCGAAATTGGTCTCGGCGCTGCCGTACGGCGGGCCATAGTTGTTGGCCAGGTCGAAGTGATTGATGCCCAGATCGAACGCGGTGCGCAGCAAGGCACGTTGAGTGTCGATCGGCGTGCTGTCGCCAAAGTTGTGCCACAGGCCCAGCGACAGCGCTGGCAGCACCAGACCGCTGCGCCCGACGCGGCGGTAAGGGATGGAGTCATAGCGATTTTCGGCAGCGGTGTAAGTCATCGAATCCTCTCTTGTCTGTCTTGAAATGGGTGTCGACTGCTTCGCGAGCAGGCTCGCTCCCACAGGTAAATGCATTCCAAATGTGGGAGCGAGCCTGCTCGCGAAGGGTGTTACACAAATCTATTGCCAGGTCGGGCGAGCCCGAGGTTCTGGCGCAACGTCCGGCCCTCGTACTCCGTTCTGAACAACCCACGCCGTTGCAGTTCCGGCACCACGCCGTTGGCGAAGTCTTCGAGCCCGCCCGGCAGGTGCGGCACCAGCACGTTGAAGCCGTCCGCCGCGCCTTGTTCGAACCATTCCTGCAAACGATCAGCAATCTGCTCAGGCGTACCGACCAGGCTGTAATGCCCGCGCCCGCCAGCAATCTTGCGGCCCAACTCGGCAAGGCTCAGATTTTCCCGACCCGCCAATTCCGTCAGCAATTTCTGCCGGCTCTGCTGGCCGCTTTCCGTCAACGGCAAATCCGGTAACGGCCCGTCCAGCGGGTACTTCGACAAATCGAAGTTGCCCAGCATACGCCCAAGTAAAGCCACGCCAACCTCGGGTTCGACTAATTGCTGAAACGTTTCACATTTTTCCTGCGCTTCGGCTTCGGTACCGCCGACCACAACAAAAACTCCCGGCATGATTTTCAGCGAATCGGCGCTGCGACCGTACTTGGGCAGACGTCCCTTGAGGTCGGCGTAAAACGCTTGAGCGTTGGCCAATGAAGTCTGCGCGGTAAACACCACCTCAGCCGTTTGCGCCGCCAATTCACGCCCAGTCTCGGAAGAGCCGGCCTGCACGATCACCGGTTGCCCCTGCGGCGAGCGTGCAACATTCAGCGGCCCTTTGACCCGAAAGTGCTCACCCACATGATCCAGCACATGCAACTTCGCAGGGTCGTAATACGCCCCGCTCGCCTTGTCGCGCACAAACGCATCGTCCTCCCAACTGTCCCAAAGCCCGGTGACCACCTGATGAAATTCGCGCGCACGGCTGTAGCGTTCGGCGTGGCCGATATGTTCGTCGCGGCCGAAATTCAGCGCCTCGGCAGCATTGTCCGAGGTCACCAGATTCCACCCCGCTCGGCCGCCCGAAAGGTGATCTAGCGAGGCGAATTTGCGCGCCACGTGATACGGCTCGTTGTAGCTGGTGGTTGCCGTCGCAATCAGGCCGATGTGCTCGGTCACCGCACTCAGCGCCGAGAGCAATGTCAGCGGCTCAAAGTGATCAGAGCGCGCCATGCGACTGGCGATGTCCTGAGTCGGCGCGGCGACGCTGTCAGCGACAAACAACGCATCGAATTTCGCCGCCTCGGCAATCTGCGCCAGCCGCTTGTAATGGGCGAAATCCAGACCTGCATTCGCCGGCACATCCGGATGACGCCACGCCGCGACGTGGTGCCCGGTGGCCATGAGAAATGCGCCGAGTTTCAACTGTCTGCTCATCTCAGAAATCCTTGCGCAGTTGCACGCCGAAGTAGCGTTCGTCGTCGCGTGGCACGGCGCGGTAAATGTAGTTGCCACCGCTGGCGAGCACCGGCGAGTAAGACTTGTCAGTGAGGTTTTTGCCGAGCAGCGCAACACGCCAGCCATTGCTGTAATCGGCGAGTGCGACGCTGGCGTTCCAGATGCCGTAGGCGCCCTGTTTGGTGTCGACGTTCTGACTGATGTCGTACTGTACTTCGCTCTGCCAGCTGTAGTCGGTGCCGAGTTCGATATCCAGGCCGTTATCCAGCGGAATCGTGTAATCGGCGCGCACGTAGCTTTTCCAGTCCGGGCTGAATGGCAGCGGTTTGCCGTTGACGTTGCAGGACGCCGCCGCGCCCGCCGGGCAGGCGAATTCGTCGATGCGTGCGCGGGTGTAAGCGAGTGCGCCGGACAGTTTCAGTTGCTGGGTCGCTTGCAGGGCGTAATCGAGTTCGACGCCCTCGGTGCTGACGCTGCCGGCGTTGATCAGACGCGTCACCACCTGCCCGGCGACGGTATCGAAGAAGTTCGCCTGGTAGTTGTCGTACTCGCTGTGGAACACCGCAAGGTTGGTGGTCAGGCGGTTGTTCCACGACGTGGCTTTGATGCCCGCCTCCCAAGTGTTGGAGGTTTCCGGTTTCAACGCTTCGGTGTCGCGCGGCTGCATGTTGAAGAACACGTTGTAGGCCGGGCCTTTGTAGCCGCGCGAGTAGGTCAGGTACGTGGTGACGGCGTCGCTCAAGTCGTACTGCACTCCGAGGCGACCAGACCAGCCATCTTCATCGACGGAACCTGAGCTGCTGGTCGCCGGTTGGATACCGCTGACGGTGGTGGCCGACGTCGACACGCGGCGGTGATCGTATTCGAGATCATCGTGGGTGTAGCGCAGGCCGGCGATGCCGCGAAAGTCCGAAGTGAAGTTCAGCGTGCTCTCGCCGAACACCGCGTAACTGTCGCTGGTGGTGCTGTAATCGGCGACGCCACGGTCGGTGCGCGTGGTGGTCGTCAGGGTGCGCTGATAGGTCTCTTCGTCCTTGCCGTGCATGTAGAACAGGCCGCCGACGTATTCGAGGAATTCGCCTTTCGGTGAGGCCAGACGCAGCTCTTGCGAGTATTGATCGAAGGCCAGATCGCCCTTGTCTGCCGTGCCGGGAAACGCTGCGGTCACCGTGCCGAGACGGTCGCCGTCCTGATATTGGGTGTTGTCCCAGCCGCGCCACGCGGTGATCGACGTCAGCGTGTAATCGCCCAGTTGCCAGTCGAGCTGGCCGGACAAACCTTTGTTGATGTCTTCAACGTGAGAGCGAGTGTCGGTGTTGATGTCGCGGTTGTGGCTGGAGGCGTAAGCCGGGCTCAGCGCGTTGGCGAAGGCCGGGGTCAGTGACTTGCTGACCACGCCATTGGGGCCGTCGTCGTGGGACTGCATGTAGTCGGCGATCAGGGTGAAGGTGACGTCGTCATTCGGGGTGAACTCGAGTTTGCCGCGCACGCCACGATGGTTGTAGCCGTTGACCTCCTGACCATTATGTTGGTTGTCGACGTTGCCATCGTAGGTGCCGAACAGCGTGCTGATCGAGCCCTTCAACGTCTCCGGAATCAGGCTGCCGCCGAGGCCGAATCGGGTGCGGCTTTCGTTGCCGCTGTAATACGACTGATCGATGTAGCCGTGGGTCTCGGCGGTGGGTGCCTTGCTGGTAATGTTGAGCACACCGGCCGAGGCGTTCTTGCCGAACAGCGTGCCTTGCGGGCCGCGCAAAACCTCGACGCGCTCCAGATCCAGCAGGTCCAGGGTCGCCTGTCCCGGACGCGCATACACCACACCGTCGATCACCGTCGCCACGGTCGGCTCGACGCCCGGCGAGGTGGAAATCGTGCCGACGCCGCGCACGAACAACGAGGTGTCTTTGTTCGATGCGCCGGTGCGGAAATTCAGCGACGGTACTTGCTGAACAATGCTCGCCACGCCGTTGCGGTTATCGCGCTCAAGCTGCTCGCCGTCGATCACCGAGACCGCAACCGGCACCTTTTGCAGCGACTCTTCGCGGCGGGTCGCGGTGACGGTGACCGACTTCAGCGTCGGCTCCTGATCGCTGCTGTCAGCAGCGAATGCATTGGGCAACGGCAACGCCGCCAACCCAGTCAGTAACCAGCCAGCGGCGCGAATCGACTGCGCCAGTTTGTGTGTCGCCCCAGGAATGTTGTGCATGTTCTGCCCGCTCGAAATTGGCCCTGATCCGCTGCCGTTCTGCGACGACAGCGCCTGAATCGGTGTCTTGGGCATTCGCTCGAGCGAGTAGCAGACAACGCGCTTTGTTAGCGCTAACATCGCCAATATTGGCCATCCGCACATAGACCGTCCAATACTGAAAAATTAGTTTTATATGCGATTTGGTTTTTAACAAGGGATCGAACCATGAGCGAAGAAAAGCCGCGCAAACGCCGTGGCGCCGGACGCGTGACCCTGAATGCCGTGGCGCGCGAGGCCGGGGTGTCCGCGATCACCGTGTCGCGCTACTTCAATCAGCCCGAACAGGTTTCGCCTGAACGCCGCGAACGGATCGCGGCAGTGGTGGCTGATTTGGGTTACGTGCCGAATCTGGTGGCCGGCGGGCTGGCCTCGGCGCGGGGGAAAATCGTCGGCATGGTCATTCCGAACATTTCCGGGCCGATCTTCGCCAACACCATTCAGGGCTTCAGCGATACGCTCAGCCGTCACGGTTATCAGCTGTTGCTGGCGTCGAGTTACTTCAGCACCGAGCAGGAAGAAAACGCCGTGCGCGCGTTTCTCGGCTGGTCGCCGGCAGCACTGGTGCTGACCAGTCACTTTCACAGCGCAGGTACGGAAAAAATGATCGCCGAGGCGGATATTCCGGTGATTGAAACCTGGGATTACCAGCCGGAGCGGGAGCCGATGCAGATCGGGTTTTCGCATTTCGACGTCGGCGTGACGGCGGCGAATTATCTGCTGGAAAAAGGTTATCGACGCATTGCGTTCGTGCAGAACAGCGCTGCGGGTGACTTCAGCGCCCTGGAACGCCGCGACGGTTACGCGGCGACCTTGCGAGAGGCCGGCGTGGAGCCGTGGGTCTTTGCCCCCGACGCTGATCGCACGCCCTTCGAAGCCGGCAAACAGGCGATGGACGCCCTGATGAACGCCTCACCGCGCCCCGACGCGATCATCTTCGCCAACGACAACCTCGCCGCCGGCGGCCTCCTCGCCGGGCAACGCGCGGGTTTGAAAATCCCCGAAGACTGCGCCGTTCTCGGCTTTGGCGACTACCCGTTCGCCGAGATGCTGCTGCCGAGCCTGAGCACGATCAAGCCGCCGGCGCTGGAGATCGGTGTGCTGGCGGCGACGCGCGTGCTGGAAAGTCTTGGTGTATTGCCGAGCGATGAAGTGCAACGGCTGAATCTGCTGCAGTGCCAAGTCATCGAACGGGAAAGCACCTGAAACGGACATCTCAGTAGGAGCTGCCGCAGGCTGCGATCTTTTGATCTTTAAAAACAAGTCAAAAGATCGCAGCCTGCGGCAGCTCCTACAGGGTCATCTTTACATCGAGAGTTCGCGCAAGGCGGCTGCCGCGAGGAAACCGGAGCGGGAGCGATAGCGCTGGTCACGCCGCACAGTCTGGTCAATACGCTCAAGCAGCTGTTCAGGCAGCGTGGCATTAAACCGCACTGACTTGCCGAAATACGGGGTGATATCAAAATCGACCACACCCCAGATCCCTCCCGCGTAATCCGGGTTATCGAGATGAGCATCAATCTCCCGCACTTGCGGCAACGGCGCGGCGTCGGCGACCAAGCCTTCATAATGAAGCGCCAACGCTTCCTGAGTATTCTCAAACGCCTCGGCGACCGTAGTGCCCGCAGAGAAGCAGCCCGGTACATCCGGGATGATCACGCCGTAGTCTGAGTCGGCATCCTTGTGCAGAACGACCGGGAATTTCATGTGAGTGAGTCCTTCCTCTGACAGGTCAATAAACGCCTTCGTTTCCCATAGCACACCTCATTTCAAGCCCGTCTGTTTGAGGATGCTGTTGACCGTCCCTATGGGCAGTTCCGAGTCAGCGTGCTTGATCGTCACCCGTCCCTGCTTAAACGCATGCTTGTATTGGTGGTGACTGCCTTTCACCGCCACCAGATACCAACCATCGTCCTCGATCATCCTGATCATTTCCCGACTGCGCATTTCCTTTGCCCTGTTCGACCGCTGGAGCTGTTTACTCTAGGGGACGCTAGCGCCTGTAATACACACAATACACACCAAGATAAATATTAGCTCACGGAACGGACGCTCGGTTAAGGGCCAGTTCAACGGCAGGCGCGAGCCAGCGAACACCACACCTTGTGAGCCGTGCACATCTGGATGAGTCGCGAAATGTGTCCCGATGGAGAGGACCGGTGTTTTAGTGGTGTGGGCCGGATTGTCTATGCTCTAAAGGACACCGAGGTGACCCTATCGCGAGCAGGCTCACTCCTACAGTGGAGCGTGGTTGTACATAAAATTCATGTCCAACCACGCTCCACTGTAGGAGTGAGCCTGCTCGCGATAGCGGTCTTTCAGGCAATACACATCCACCAGGCAGAACCCGCCATGCACACCGCTATCATCATTTTCTTCGGCCTGGTTCTGCTCGCCCTGATGCTCTATATCGGCGAGCATATCGGTTTCAGCCGTCAGACCATGGCCTACAGCTTCGCCGCCCTGTGGCTGGCGTTGACGGTGATTAATGGCGCGGTGGGTGTGGTGCATGCGAAGCAACCGCTGGGTTCGGAAATAGCGATTGGCAGTGCGGTATTTGGCGTGCCGATGGCGGCGATGGTGTTGTTCATGGTGCTGAGCGCCGAGTCGTAAAACGTCCCGGCGCTCAACTGCCAATCAACGCACCAGATGCAGGAACTGCATGTGGCGTTCGTACTGATCGAGGATGTCGTTGATGATCTGTTCTTTGGTGTAGCCGACCAGATCGTAGTCCTGACTGCCCTCGCTCAAATGCACTTCGGCGCGGTAGTAGCGGCGATTGTTGAGCTGCTTCGAGCCCATCCCGCCACGCGCGAAGGACGGCGTGAAGTAGCCGCGCATCTGCACCTGATAGATGAACGGATGCGCATCGCCATGGCCGATTTCGAGGCTGACGCTGTCATTCGCCGGATCCGGCTGGGTGACCACGTTCAGGCCTTTCTCGACGAACACCGCCGTCACTTCTTCAATCGCCGGGCGCACCGTGGTGTCCATGAAGCGGTACACCTCGTCGCGTGACGGGAAGTGCACAGCCTGACTCAAGCGCTGTCGCCAGCCGCCCGTGCCGCGCCGCGAACCGGAGACCGGTGCCAGCGAATGCAACTGCGCGATCTGCTTCTGCGACTCGAGATAGAACGCCTTGTGCAGGCCCCACATCATCAACAAAAGAATCAGCGAGAACGGCAACGAGGTCAGCACCACCGCTGACTTCAGCGCATCGATGCTGCCGGAGAACAGCAGCGCACTGGTGATCAGTGCAGTCATCGCGCCCCAGAACACTCGCAGCCATTTCGGCCCGTCTTCGTCCGGGCTACCGCCCTTGGCCGACAAAGTCGAGAGCACCACGGTGCCGGAATCGGCAGAGGTGACGAAGAACACGAAGCTGATAAACACCGTCACGGCGATGACGGTTTTGCTCCATGGATAGGTTTCCAGCAGCAAGTAAATACTCATCGACGGGTTGTCTAGAGCCGACATGCCCAGCGCACTCATGCCGTGGTTGAGCACCTGATCGATGGCGCTGTTGCCGAAGATCGACATCCACGCGAGGGTGAAACCGAGCGGAATCAACAGCACACCGAAAACGAATTCGCGGATGGTGCGGCCACGGGAAATCCGTGCGATGAACAGACCCACGAACGGCGACCATGCAATCCACCAGGCCCAGTAGAACACCGTCCAGCCGCCGAGCCAGTCGCTCGGTTTGTCGTAGGCGTAGAGGTCGAAACTCTTCATCGGCAAGGCGCCGAGGTAGTCGCCGATGTTCTGGATCAAAGTGTTGAGCAGATGCTGGGTAGGCCCGGCGAACAACACAAACAGCAGCAGCGCACAGGCCAGCAGCATGTTGATGTCGGACATCACCCGCACGCCTTTATCGACGCCGGAGACCGCAACAATGATCGCCGCGCCCATCATCAGCGTGATCAGGCCGACCTGAATCCACTGGGTGTGAGCGATGCCGAACAGGTAGTCGAGACCGGAGTTGAGGTGCAGCACGCCGAAGCCCATGTCGGCACCGAGGCCGAACACCGTGGCGATGATGCCGAAGCCATCGACCGCGTAACCGATCGGGCCGTTGATGCGTTTGCCGATCAGCGGATACAGCGCCGAGCGCAGCGCCAGCGGCAAATTGTGGCGGTAAGCGAAGTAGGCCAGCGCCATGCCGACGAAGGCGAACACGCCCCAGCCATGCAGGCCCCAGTGCAGAAACAGAATCTGCATCGCCTGACGCGCCGCATCCGCGGTGCCCGCCTCGCCTTGCGGCGGCTGGAGCATGTGGGTCAGCGGCTCAGAGACGCAGAAGAAAAACAGCGTGATGCTGATCCCGGCGGCGAACAGCATGCCGGCCCAGGACAGGTAACTGAATTCGGGCTCGTCGTGGTCGGCACCGAGTTTTATCTTGCCGTAGCCGGATAAGGCGGTGACCACCACGAAGACCAGATACAGCGTCATCGCGAGCATGTAGTACCAGCCGACCGTGTTGGCCGCCCAGTTTTGCGCTTCCAGTAACCAGGCGCCTGCCTGCTCCGGCATGGCAATGACAACGAGACCAAACAGCAGAATGACCGTCGCGGCGAAGTAGAACACCGGCGGATTCATGCGCACCAGACCGCTGGCGGGGGTAGACGATGCACTCATGAAACGTGCACCTCGAGGGGTTGAAACGTGGCTGAAATGATCGGACTCAGCAAAGGCAAGCCTCCTGTTGTGAGCGGGCAGCGAACCACCGGTTTAACTTGAATGAACGTTCAAGTTAAACATGGATGGGGGGGTAAGGACTAATCGTACGGCTAGGCGGTAGTTTTCCTACGCTAGCTCAAGGATGGGTATGACGCGGGTTTGAGGGGATTCGTTCACTGCAGAATTGGCTGATTGCCATTATCTCGATTTGGCTTGAAAACATTCGCGAGCAAGCCCGCTCCCACAAGGGATTTGTGCCGGTCACAGATCCAATGTGGGAGCGGGCTTGCTCGCGAAGAGGCCAGATGCCGCAACGCAATTTCAGAGCCTACTTCTGCGTCCCGTCATCATGCTGCAGATTCGCTTGGGTCAAATTGCACCCCGCCGGCACACTGCGCGTCAGCCACACATTGCCGCCAATGGTCGAACCCTTGCCAATGGTAATCCGCCCAAGAATCGTCGCCCCGGCGTAAATCACCACATCATCTTCAACAATCGGATGACGCGGATGGCCCTTCTGCAACTGGCCGTCTTCATCTGCCGGGAAACGCTTGGCGCCCAACGTCACCGCCTGATAAATCCGCACACGCTCGCCAATGATCGCGGTCTCGCCGATCACCACACCCGTGCCATGATCGATAAAGAAGCTACGGCCAATCTGCGCGCCCGGGTGGATATCAATCCCGGTCGCCGAATGGGCGATTTCCGCGCTGATCCGCGCCAGCAACGGTAGCCCGGCGCGATACAAATGGTGCGCCAGACGATGGTGAATCACCGCCAGAATCCCCGGATAGCACAGCAGCACTTCATCAACGCTACGCGCCGCCGGATCACCGTGATAAGCGGCCAGCACATCGGTATCGAGCAGTGTGCGCAAGCCCGGCAAGGCCAAGGCAAAGTCCTGAATAATCTCAATCGCACGGGCTTCGACTTCGGTGTCAGCCGAAGCGCTGTGGCGGGCGACATAGCGCAGCTCCAGGCGCGTTTGCGCCAATAAGGCATTCAGGGCGACATCAAGGGTATGACCGACGTAGAAATCCTCACTCTCTTCGCGCAGATCCACCGGCCCCAGACGCATCGGGAACAACGCGCCGCACAGCGCTTCGAGAATCTCCGCCATCGCCGCCCGCGACGGCAACTCGCGACCACCCTGCTCGCCGGACGCCCGGCCGTTCTGTGCCCGCCACTGATCCCGCGCGCTGCGCAGTTGACTGACGATGGTCTGCAATTGCCAATGGCTGGAACGCTCGCTCACGGTAAAGACTCCTCACGGGCGGCCGGACTGTCTGGCCGCGTCAACGGCGACTACTTTACGGCATGCTCGCGAGGGCGAATTAAGAACCGATAGTGCTGGGCTCAGTTCATTTGGCTATAAGCGATTCGCGGTTGCCCCTGCAAAAACCCGTGCCTATAGTCCTTTCATCTTTCTCCGCCAGTACGGACTCATGATCAAGAATCAGCTGGAACGCTTTAACCGCCTCGACCTGCTCGGCCATCCGACGCCGCTGGAAAAACTCGAACGCCTGTCCGCATGGCTCGGTCGCGAGGTGTACATCAAGCGCGATGACCTGACGCCGCTGGCTATGGGCGGCAACAAACTGCGCAAACTCGAATACCTCGCCGCTGATGCCTTGGCACAAGGCGCCGATACGCTGATCACCGCCGGCGCGCTGCAATCGAACCACGTTCGCCAAACGGCTGCGCTGGCCGCCAAACTCGGTCTCGGCTGCGTGGCGTTGCTGGAAAATCCGCTGGGCACCGACGACAGCAACTACACCGGCAACGGCAACCGCCTGCTGCTGGATCTGTTCGACACCAAGGTCGAGCTGGTCGACAACCTCGACAACGCTGATGAACAACTGGCCGCCCTCGCCGTGCGTTTACGCAGTAACGGCAAGAAGCCGTATCTGGTGCCGATTGGCGGTTCGAACGCACTCGGTGCGCTGGGTTATGTGCGCGCCGGTCTGGAACTGGCCGAGCAAATCAAAGACACCGGCCTGAATTTCGCCGCCGTGGTGTTGGCCTCGGGCAGCGCCGGCACGCACAGTGGTCTGGCCTTGGCGTTGAGTGAAGTGTTGCCACAATTGCCAGTGATCGGCGTGACGGTTTCGCGCAGTGAAGAAGATCAGCGGCCGAAGGTGCAAGGGCTGGCTGAGCGTACGGCGGCGCTGCTCGGCGTCGAACTGCCGGCGGATTTCAAGGTCGAGTTGTTGGACGAATATTTCGGCCCGCGCTATGGCGAGCCGAATGCCGGGACGTTGGCGGCGGTGAAGTTGCTGGCGAGTCAGGAGGCGGTGTTGCTGGATCCGGTTTATACCGGCAAGGCGATGGCGGGGTTGCTGGATGGGATTGGTCGTCAGCGCTTTGATGAAGGCCCGATCATTTTCCTGCACACCGGCGGCGCGCCGGCGTTGTTTGCCTATAGGGATTTTCTGTAACGAGATCGTTCCCCACGCTCTGCGTGGGAATGCAGCCTGGGACGCTCCGCGTCCCTTTTAAAGCTGGAACGCGGAGCGTCCCCAGAGCCATTCCCACGCAGAGCGTGGGAACGATCAATATTCAAATAAGATCTAACAAATTAGATATTAAGTATTTTCAAGTCTAACGCAGACGTCTTATAGTCTCGCCGCAGGCGAATTTCGCGCAAGACGCATAAGCTGCTTTAGGGCACGATAACGCAGGCGCACGAATCACGAATTCGCCAACTTTCCTTTAGCGTCTTCCATAAGAAAACACAGGGGCTCGTCATGAATTTTTCCGCACTACGTCGCAATCTGCTGGTGGGTTCACTGGGTCTGGCGCTGAGCGCCGGTCTGATCAGCCAGGCCGTGGCCGGTGAGCAGCTGCAACAGATCAAGGACAAAGGCGTTATCAACGTCGGCCTGGAAGGCACGTACCCTCCGTTCAGCTTCGTCGATGCCGACGGCAAATTGTCCGGTTTCGAAGTCGAGCTCTCGGAAGCGATCGCGCAAAAACTCGGCGTCAAAGCGAAGATCCAGCCGACCAAATGGGACGGCATCCTCGCGGCGCTGGAATCCAAGCGTCTCGACGTTGTGGTCAACCAGGTGACCATCTCCGACGAGCGCAAAAAGAAGTATGACTTCTCCGAGCCGTACACCGTTTCCGGTATTCAGGCGCTGGTGCTGAAGAGCAAAGAGTCCGCACTGAACATCAAGACCGCCGCTGACCTGTCCGGCAAAAAAGTCGGTGTGGGCCTGGGTACCAACTACGAACAATGGGTTCGCGCCAACGTGCCGGGCGCTGACGTGCGCACCTACGATGATGATCCGACCAAGTTTGCCGACCTCAACAACGGTCGCACCGACGCCATCCTGATCGACCGTCTGGCCGCGCTGGAATACGCCAAGAAAGCCCCGAAAACCGTCGCCGCCGGTGAAGCTTTCTCCCGTCAGGAAGCCGGTGTTGCCCTGCGTAAAGGTGAGCCGGAACTGCTGGCGGCCGTGAACAAGGCCATCGACGAACTGCGTGCAGACGGCACGTTGAAGAAGCTGTCCGAGAAGTACTTC
Organism: Pseudomonas sp. 18058; assembly: GCF_902706155.1. Classification (NCBI taxonomy): domain Bacteria; kingdom Pseudomonadati; phylum Pseudomonadota; class Gammaproteobacteria; order Pseudomonadales; family Pseudomonadaceae; genus Pseudomonas; species Pseudomonas sp. 18058. The sequence goes on along the minus strand of NZ_CACSJY010000006.1, from coordinate 102,961 downwards.
AACGCAGACGTCACTAAATAATGGAAGTTGGATTTCAATTCGAAGCGCACTTCCCGCAGTTGAGCCAGCAACTCGCCGAGACATCGGCGCTGTTGCTGGACTCCGCGCCCTTTCTGCTCAAGGGCGCGTACTACACGGTAGTCCTCAGCCTCGGCGGGATGTTCTTCGGCTTGCTGCTGGGCTTCGGCCTGGCGTTGATGCGCCTGTCGCGCTTCAAATCAGTGAGCTGGCTGGCGCGCGTGTATGTGTCGTTCTTTCGCGGGACGCCGCTGCTGGTGCAGTTGTTCGTGATCTATTACGGCTTCCCGCAACTGGGAATCGAACTGGATCCGTTACCAGCAGCGCTGATCGGCTTCTCGCTGAACATGGCCGCGTACGCCTGTGAAATTCTGCGCGCCGCGATCGGTTCGATCGAACGTGGCCAGTGGGAAGCTGCCGCGAGCATCGGCATGACCCGCGCGCAAACCTTGCGTCGGGCCATCCTGCCGCAAGCAATGCGCACGGCGCTGCCGCCGCTGGGCAACAGCTTCATCTCGCTGGTCAAGGACACGGCACTGGCCGCCACCATTCAGGTGCCGGAGCTGTTCCGTCAGGCGCAACTGATTACCGCCCGGACTTTCGAAGTCTTCACCATGTATCTTGCCGCCGCGCTGATCTACTGGATTCTGGCCACGGTGCTTTCGCACTTCCAGAACAAGTTGGAAGAGCGGGTCAATCGGCACGACCAGGAGTCCTGACGATGATTGTCGTGGAAAAACTGACCAAGCAATTCAAGGGTCAGGTCGTGCTCAACGGCATCGACCTCGAGGTCAAGGAAGGCGAAGTCGTCGCGATCATCGGCCCCAGCGGTTCGGGGAAAACGACGTTCCTGCGCTGCCTGAATTTCCTTGAACAGCCCACCAGCGGCCGGATCAAGGTCGGCGATATCGAAATCGATACCAGCCGCCCGTTGAACCAGCAGCAGGGTCTGGTGCGCAATTTGCGCCAGCACGTGGGTTTCGTCTTTCAGAACTTCAATCTGTTCCCGCACCGCACCGCGCTGGAAAACGTCATCGAAGGCCCGGTCGTGGTCAAGAAGATGCCACGCGACGCCGCCATTGCCCTGGGCAAAAAGCTGATGGCCAAGGTCGGTCTGGCGGGCAAAGAGGACGCTTATCCGCGTCGCCTGTCTGGCGGTCAGCAACAGCGTGTGGCGATTGCCCGGGCGCTGGCGATGGAGCCAGAAGTGATCCTGTTCGACGAGCCGACTTCAGCCCTCGATCCGGAACTGGTGGGTGAAGTGCTGGCGACCATTCGTGGTCTCGCCGAAGAGAAACGCACCATGGTTATCGTGACTCACGAAATGGGTTTTGCCCGCGACGTGGCCAACCGTGTGGTGTTTTTCGACAAAGGCGTGATCGTCGAACAAGGCGAAGCCAAAGCGTTGTTTGCCAACCCGAAAGAAGAGCGCACCAAACAGTTTCTCAGCAAGTTTCTGAATCACGCCTGAGTCTGTTCAATGCGTTAAGCACTAACTTCCACGGATGGAAGTTACGCTTATTCCGCCTGATAAACTTCCTGCAATAACAAACACCCTGAATGCAGTGCACTTATATGTTCTGCAACAGACACATATCAATAGAAAACCCTGCTCAAACCATGATTGGGTTCAAACAGTCTCGCCCTCGAAACCGGCAAAACGCCCGGATAATCGTGGTCTCATTCGCCAATCCTCCTAGGCAGAATGCCTCGCAAGCGTAGGAAGGTTCTGATTAATTCGTAATTCACGGATTAGCTTAACGCCTCTATTGACTCCACTTCCCGCACGCTCTTATCTAGTCGCCAACCGACGTTTATTAGTTCAATCAACCAGCATTCTGACGCAACAGAAGTTCGCTGTTGTATTGCCTGGCAATTCACGCCTTTTGTTTTTCAGAAACGGACTTCGCTGCAAGGCTTCAAGGAGAGAAACCGATGACTCGCACTTCGAACACCCCCGAACTGGCGGCGCCGATCCTCGCGTCCGCGCAAAAAACCGGCATCAACCTGTCTGCGGCTGCACACCTGCTGATCGAGGTGGCGCCCTACCCCGGCATGGACGCCGGCGATCTGATCGAACTGTTCTGGAATCGCTGCTACGTCGCCTCCCATGTACTCACCCGCGACGAGGTGGGCGAGGCCGTCAGTCTGCGTGTGCCGGAGAGTTTTATCGTCGACGGTACGGCGAGCATTCATTACCGGCTCATGCAGGTTGGCCAAGGCCCGGCGCTGTCGGCGGCGACGCGGGTGCAGGTCAAACTCGATTGCCCGGGCGGCCAGCCCCCAGCGCTGTCTGGAGACGAAAACCAGCAATTGGCACCCGTCACCCTGCCCGACACTATTCGCCGTCAGGGCGTGAATCCGAACCAGATCAAACGCGGTGTGCCGCTGACCATCGAGCCCTACGTGAACATGGCCGAAGACGACGAAATCACCTTGCGCTGGGGCGATGTGCGCATGGATCTGCCGGCAGTCACGGCGGCCGATGTCGGGCGGGCGATTCAGGTGTGGGTGCCGCCGGCGGTGATTGTCGAAGCGGGCGAGGATTTGCGGCTGGACGTGACGTACTGCGTGATTGATCGGGTGGGCAATAACTCGCGCTGGGCGCCGCCACGGACATTGAAGATTGGATGCGCGAATCCTTATCTGAAAGTGCCGCTGAGGCCGGAGCTCAAAGCCGCCGAATCCCGCAAGCCTTAGCCCACATCTCCAAGAGAGAGGGGATTCTGTGGTGAGGGGATTCATCCCCGATGGGCTGCGCAGCAGCCCCATTAGAAGCGGGGCCGCTGCGCGCCCCATCGGGGATGAATCCCCTCACCACAAAAATCCAATCACCACAGAGGGCGTGTCGGTACAGAAAAATTGTTAACCAACCCGACCATCACCCCTTCTATGCATATTCCTAAAAGTTAGTTTATTTAATATTTATACACGCTTAGGGTATATGAACCGGACCACCGGACATTCTTTCGTTCGTCGCACTTTTGCGGCGTTTTTCATGAGATGTGAGGTAGGTAGTATGGTCCGGAACACAATCACCCCAGTGCAGATCGCCAGGGCATTGCGTGCAGCCAAGGAGCGGCACTGATGTCCAGTCTGGCAGACGCAAACGTCCAGTCGGATCTGGACATCGCCCCGTTATTGTTGCCCGCGCAGGTTTTGCGCAACGACGCCCAAGCCATCAAGGCTGCCCATGAACTGGCGCAAGTCGCCCGCCTGCAGGCCGCCAAACGCGACCGTCAGCGCAAGCTGCCGTGGTCGGAAATCGAGCAGTTCACCCGCAGTGGTTTAGGCAGCATCGCCATCCCGCGCGAATACGGTGGCCCGCAGGTTTCATTCGTCACCCTGGCCGAGGTGTTCGCGATCATTTCCGCCGCCGACCCGGCGTTGGGACAGATTCCGCAGAACCAGTTCGGCATCATCAATCTGGTGCTCGGCAGCGCCACCGAAGCGCAGAAAAAACAGCTGTTCCAGAGCGTTCTGGAAGGCTGGCGCATCGGCAATGCCGGCCCGGAACGCGGCACCAAAAACACCCTGGAATTGAAAGCGCGCATCACCGCCGACGGCGACGATTACGTGATCAACGGCCAAAAATTCTATTCCACCGGTGCACTGTTCGCGCACTGGGTCGCAGTCAAAGCGCTCAACGATGACGGCAAGCAAGTGCTGGCCTTCGTCCGTCGCGGCACCCCGGGTTTGCGCATCGTCGATGACTGGTCGGGCTTCGGTCAGCGCACCACCGCCAGCGGCACGATTTTGCTGAACAATGTTCGCGTCGAATCGAGCCTGGTCGTCGACAACTGGAAGATCAACGAAATCCCCAACACCCAAGGCGCGGTGTCGCAGTTGATTCAAGCGGCGATCGACGCCGGTATCGCTCGTGGTGCTATCGACGACGCTATCGAGTTCGTCAAAACCCGCGCGCGACCATGGATCGATGCCAAGGTCGAACGCGCTAGCGATGATCTCTATGTGATCGCCGATATCGGCAAACTGAAAATCGAACTGCACGCCGCCGAAGCGCTGTTGCGCAAGGCCGGCAAAGTGCTCGATCAGGTGCACGCCGCGCCGCTCACCGCCGAATCCGCCGCGCGCGCTTCGATTGCCGTGGCCGAAGCGAAAGTGCTGACCACCGAGATTTCCTTACTCGCCAGCGAAAAACTGTTCGAACTGGCCGGCAGCCGCGCGACCCTCGCCGAATTCAACCTCGACCGTCACTGGCGCAACGCCCGCGTGCACACGCTGCACGACCCGGTGCGCTGGAAATATCACGCGGTCGGCGCCTATCGCCTCAACGGTACTTTGCCGGCCCGCCATTCCTGGATCTGACGACCGCACACTTTCTCAAGTGCAATGGAGAAACCTATGACTTTTTCCCATCACGTCGCGGTCATCACCAGCGATGAGCAAGCCCTGATTGTCGCCAGCGACCTGGCCGAAGATTTCAAACGCGACAGCGCCGTGCGCGACCGCGAACGACGCCTGCCACTGCCGGAACTCGACGTGTTTTCCCGCTCGGGCCTATGGGGCATCAGCGTGCCGAAGGAATACGGCGGCGCTGGCGTGTCCAACGTCACCCTGGCCAAAGTCATCGCCCTGATCGCTCAGGCTGATGGTTCGCTCGGGCAGATTCCACAGAACCATTTTTATGCGCTGGAAGTGCTGCGCGTGAACGGCAGCCACGCGCAAAAACAACGGCTGTACGCCGAAGTACTCGCCGGCCAGCGCTTCGGTAATGCGCTGGCGGAACTGGGCACCAAAACCGCTCACGACCGCGTCACCAGCCTCAAGCGCGACGGCGACGGTTATCGCATCAACGGTCGCAAGTTCTATGCGACCGGCGCGATTTACGCGCAGCGCATTCCGACCTCGGTTGTTGATGAAAACGGCGTGCAGCAACTGGCGTTCGTCCCGCGTGACAGCCAAGGCCTGAGCGTGATCGACGACTGGAGCGGTTTCGGCCAGCGCACCACCGGCAGCGGTTCGGTAGTATTCGAAGACGTCTACGTCGCCGCTGAAGACGTGCTGCCATTCCAGAGCGCCTTCGAACGCCCGACCACGGTTGGCCCGTTGGCGCAGATCCTTCACGCCGCCATCGACACCGGCATCGCCCGCGCCGCGTACGAAGACGCGCTGCACTTTGTGCGCAGCAAAACCCGGCCATGGATCGATTCCGGCAACGACAAAGCCACCGAAGATCCGTTGACGCTGAAAAGCTTCGGCCACTTGAGCATTCGTCTGCACGCCACCGAAGCCTTGCTCGAACGCGCCGGCGAATTTCTCGACGCCGCACAAGCCGAGAGCAATGCCGAAACCGTCGCTGCGGCATCGATTGCTGTCGCCGAAGCCCGCGCGATCAGCACTGAAATTTCCCTAGCCGCCGGCAGCACATTGTTCGAACTGGCCGGCAGCCAAGCCACGCTGATCGAGCACGGCCTCGACCGTCATTGGCGCAACGCCCGCGTGCACACCTTGCACGATCCGGTGCGCTGGAAATATCACGCCGTCGGCAACTATTACCTCAACGATGAAAACCCTCCGCTGCGAGGGACAATCTGATGAGCGCGGCGAAAAAGAAGATTCTGCTCAACGCGTTCAACATGAACTGCATCGGCCACATCAACCATGGCTTGTGGACGCATCCGCGCGACACCTCGACGCGCTACAACACTATTGAATACTGGACTGAACTGGCGCAATTGCTGGAGCGCGGACTCTTCGACGGCCTGTTCATTGCCGACATCGTCGGCGTGTACGACGTCTATCAGAACTCAGTCGATGTGCCGCTGAAAGAGTCGATCCAGTTGCCGGTCAACGACCCGCTGCTGCTGGTTTCAGCGATGGCCGCCGTGACCAAGAACCTTGGCTTCGGTCTCACCGCGAATCTCACCTACGAGCCGCCCTATCTGTTCGCCCGGCGCATGTCGACGCTCGATCATTTGAGTCGCGGCCGTGTCGGCTGGAACATCGTCACCGGCTACCTCGACAGCGCAGCCAAAGCCATGGGCCTCAGCGAACAAGTCGAGCATGACCGTCGTTACGATCAGGCCGACGAGTACCTGGAAGTGCTCTACAAACTCTGGGAAGGCAGCTGGGAAAACGGCGCGGTGCTCAACGATCGCGAGCAGCGGATCTACGCGCAGCCGGAGAAAGTGCACAAGGTCGAGCACAAGGGCGAGTTCTATCAGGTCGAGGGTTATCACCTCTGCGAGCCGTCACCGCAGCGCACGCCGGTGTTGTTTCAGGCCGGCAGTTCCGATCGCGGTTTGCTCTTTGCCGGGCGTCACGCCGAGTGCGTGTTCATCAGCGGTCAGAACAAGCCATCGACCAAGGTTCAGGTCGACAAGGTGCGCGCCAGCGCCGTTGAGGCGAGGCGCTATCCTGAGGACATCAAGGTGTTCATGGGCCTCAACGTGATCGTCGGCGCGACCGAAGAAGCGGCGTGGGCCAAGCATGCCGAGTACCTGAGTTACGCCAGTGCCGAGGCCGGCGTGGCGCATTTTTCTGCATCGACCGGCATCGACTTTTCTCAGTACGAAATCGACGAACCGATCCAGTACGTGAAGAGCAACGCCATTCAATCGGCGACGAAAAACCTGCAGAACAACGACTGGACGCGACGCAAATTGCTCGACCAGCACGCGCTCGGTGGCCGCTACATCACCGTGGTCGGTTCGCCTGAGCAAGTGGCGGATGAGCTGGAATCGTGGATCGCTGAGACCGGCCTGGATGGTTTCAACCTGACGCGGATTGTCACGCCGGAAAGCTATGTCGATTTTATTGAGCTGGTGATTCCCGAGTTGCAGCGGCGCGGGTCGTACAAGACCGCGTACGACAGCGGCAGCTTGCGCGAGAAGCTGTTTCACGGTGCGGCGCAACTGCCTGAGCGACACACCGGTTCCGCATTTCGCCGCTAAAAGCTTCGCGAGCAAGCCCGCTCCCACAGGGGTACGCATTCCAAAATGTGGGAGCGGGCTTGCTCGCGAAGAGGCCCGACCAGACACCCCAAATTTATGCACTGACTGGAAAAACCATCATGACCAAAAAACTCCTGTCCCACCCAGTCAAAGCACTGGCCCTGGCCCTCGGCCTGTTCAGCTCGACACTCTTCGCCGCCGACGCCCCACTCAAAGTCGGCACCACCGCCGCCTTCGCCATCCCGCTGGAAGCCGCCGTCGAAGAAGCCTCCAAACAAGGCCTCAAAGTCGAGCTGGTGGAGTTCACTGACTGGATCGCACCCAACGTCAGCCTCGCCGCCGGCGACATCGACGTAAACTACTTCCAGCACATCCCTTTCCTTGAAAACGCCAAGGCCGCCGCCGGTTTCGATCTGGTGCCGTTCGCCCCTGGGATCATCAACAACGTCGGCCTCTATTCGAAAAAATACAAAAGCTTCGACGAGCTGCCAGAAGGCGCCAGCGTCGCCATCGCCAACGATCCGATCAACAGCGGTCGCGGTTTGCAGCTGCTGGCCAAGGCCGGTTTGATCACCCTGAAACCCGGCGTCGGCTACAAGGCCACCGAAGACGACATCGTCGCCAACCCGAAGAAAATCAAAATCCTGCAAGTCGAAGCGGTGCAACTGGTGCGCGCTTATGACGACGCCGATCTGGTGCAGGGCTACCCGGCCTACATTCGTTTAGCGAAGACTTTCGATGCCGGTTCGGCGCTGCTGTTCGACGGCCTCGACCACAAGGAATACGTGATCCAGTTCGTCATCCAGCCGAAGAGCAAAACCGATCCGCGCCTGATCAAATTCGTCGACATCTACCAGCATTCGCCAGCCGTTCGCGCGGCGCTGGATAAGGCCCACGGCAAGCTGTATCAAGCCGGTTGGGAAAGCTGAGCATGACGGCCGCGATCCAACGGCGACTGGAAATTCCAGAGCCACACAATGCTGAAAAAACCGAACTGCATCCGGAACTGAATCGCGCTCATGTGCGCTTCATCGGACTGGGCAAAACCTACAACGGTCGACAAGGCCCGGTCGCGGCGCTGCAGGGCATTGATCTGGCGATTCAGCGCGGTGAAGTGTTCGGCATCATCGGTCGCAGCGGCGCCGGCAAGTCGTCGCTGATTCGCACCATCAATCGTCTGGAACAACCGACGTCGGGGCGCGTGCTGATCGATCAGGTCGACATCGGCGAGTTCGATGAAGACCGTCTCGTGGCGCTGCGCCGACGCATCGGCATGATCTTCCAGCACTTCAATCTGATGTCGGCCAAGACCGTTTGGCAGAACGTCGAACTGCCGCTGAAAGTGGCTGGCGTACCGAAAGAGCAACGCGAGAAAAAGGTGCGCGAACTGCTCGAACTGGTCGGTCTGCAAGAAAAGCACAAAGCCTATCCGGCGCAGCTTTCCGGTGGCCAGAAACAGCGCGTCGGCATCGCTCGCGCGCTGGTGCATGATCCGGATATTTTGCTCTGCGACGAGGCGACTTCGGCACTCGATCCGGAGACCACCCAGTCGATCCTCGGCCTGCTGCGCGAGATCAACCAACGCCTGGGCCTGACCATCGTGCTGATCACTCACGAGATGGCAGTCATCCGCGAAATCTGCGACCGCGTCGTCGTGCTTGAGCATGGCCGCGTCGTCGAGCAAGGCCCGGTGTGGGAAGTATTTGGCAATCCGCAACACGAGGTCAGCCAGACTTTGCTCGCGCCGCTGCAACACGCCTTGCCGGAAGAATTGCAGAGCCGTTTGCACCCCCAGCCGCCCTCCTCCGACGCAGCCGTGGTGCTGCGTTTGCAGTTCACCGGCAGCGCCAGCGACGAGCCGGATCTAGCGGCACTTTTTACCGCACTCGGTGGCCGGGTGAAGCTGCTGCAGGGCGGCGTCGAACGGATTCAGGGGCATGCACTGGGGCAACTGTTATTGGCCGTCAGCGGCACAGCGTTCAGCGCCGAGCAATTGCGCGAGCGCGCCGCACCGTGGGCGCAACGAGTGGAGGTGTTGGGTTATGTGGTTTGATCGCTTGTTGCAGGGGTTTATCGACACGTTCCTGATGGTCGGCGTGTCATCGCTGATCGCGCTGCTGGTGGGGATTCCCATGGCGGTGATTCTGGTCACCAGCGACAAGGGCGGCATCTACGAAGCGCCGGTGCTGAACCGTGCGTTGGGCGCCTTCGTGAACCTGTTCCGCTCGATCCCGTTTCTGATTCTGATGGTCGCGCTGATTCCGTTTACCCGGTTGATTGTCGGCACTACGTACGGAGTCTGGGCGGCGGTTGTGCCGCTGACGATTGCGGCGACGCCGTTCTTTGCGCGGATTGCTGAAGTGAGTTTGCGTGAGGTTGATCATGGTTTGATCGAAGCCGCGCAGGCGATGGGGTGCCGGCGTTGGCACATTGTCTGGCATGTGCTGTTGCCGGAAGCGCTGCCGGGAATTGTCGGCGGGTTCACGATTACGCTGGTGACGATGATCAACTCATCGGCGATGGCCGGGGCGATTGGTGCGGGCGGGTTGGGGGATATCGCTTATCGCTACGGGTATCAGCGGTTTGATAGCCAGATCATGCTGACGGTGATTGTGTTGCTGGTGGCGTTGGTGGCGGTGATTCAGTTGGGTGGGGATCGGTTGGCTCGAGGGTTGAATAAACGTTGAAAGCAATTTGATTGCGCTTAAAAGCGAGGAGGTTGCTGCCCCCTCGCCGGTCAAGTGTAAACATCCAATCAATTCCCGTGTATAGCCGTAAACATTCGACCGTTAGACTGACGTGCACGATACAGCGAATTCAAACTCTTGGCAGAGTATGCAACACTGTCCGCATTATTAACTGACATTTCAGCTCTCAAATCGGGATCACTGTTGAATAGCGACACCGCGTCGCTCAAGCTCGCTCCCGCTCCTGCTATACCCATGTAGCTTTCAACCGTACGACTAAAGTCAGACCCAGAGCCAGGAAAAGTATCCATATACTCAACTGTCAAACCACCACTCAAAATCAACTCAGAAATATCCTGATGAGTAATACTATCTGGCGTTGCAGACGAGCCCAAGAGAAACGGATATAGAGTACCCAAGTAGAAACTATCCATTGTTCCCGCCCCTACAACGTTTATACCGTCAACGCGGATTAAATGAGATAACTCGTGCGCCAAGACTGCTGGAAGCTCTCTATTGCTGACAAAGTCCATATCTACAACTACACGGCCATAATTATCTGCAGGTGCCACCATAGCAGTAAATGGAGCATCGATTGATATTGCGCCGACAAATTTTCCATCCCCAGCAGCCCCCTTATAATGTCTGGCCAAAACCTCTCCACTGGCAAAATAACTTAGCAGCTTTGTGGCAACACTCTTGTAAGACGGGCCAAAGTAACTTTGCAAAACATCTTTACCACCTTGTAAATTACTATAAACCGCCTGTTGAGCGCCTTCGTAAATGATCTCCGCCTCTTGCATTTGAGCCCGTATTGTATCGGCTTGCGAATGAGTAAACTCTGAAAGACCGCGAGCCAGGATTATCATTTTTGAGGATATAAGCCTCGCCTCAAACTCATCATTTCTCCCTTCATAATACCGCCCATCCTTATCACTATTTCCAACAGGATAATTTCCGACAAAGCAGTAAAGGTTCAGACCATTGACCGACCCCGCTGGATCTGGATTTATCCATCGACAAAGCCACGGCGCGTAATATCGATAGCCATAATGATAAAGTCCCGAAAGATCACGTTCTTTACCCGAATAACGGACAGATTTGTACTTCGTTGCCAAATCACTCTTGCCAGCCCAGCATGCCGTACCGCCGAACGCGTAATAGTGTTCCTGGCTTAATACCCCCGCGCGCTCATCCAACTCCATCGAGCTGGAACCAAGATGATCACCGAGGCTGTAACCCCATTGATCGCTTTCAGCACCTTCGGGCCAATGCAGTAATCGCGCGTGGTTCCGCCCGGCGTCGACACTGACTACATGCCGCTCTACTCCGCCGACTTCGCGATGAATCTCAAGACCCGGCAGATAACGCACTTCTGTTGTCAGGGTTTGCCCGGATGCCCGACTGATTTGCGTCTTACGCAACCGATGCCCCGGCTGATCGTAGACATAAAACTCAGAGTCATCCGCCTCAGCCCCACGCGGCACCAACGTCACCCGACCCAACTCATTGCGCACATTCCACGTCATGGCCTGCCCACGCTGCAATTCCAGCTGATTACCCGCCGCATCAAACCCCAGCGTTATCTGCGCCTCTCCCGGCAGGGATCCATCGTCAAGCTGCGCCAGACTCCGATTGCTGCGCGCAGAAGTGAACATCGAAAACCCAGGCGCGCCACTGTGATGCCGCGTGATCAAGTTACCTGCCGCGTCGTAAGCAAACGTCTGGGTGTAATTGCGCCGCTGCGCGGGATCCAGCGGCACAGGCAGCAGATCGGGTAGCGCCGGGCCATGGCTCGGTTTGCTGACCTCCCAACCTTTAGCTTCGACCAATTGGTACAGGCTGTCGTAGCGATAACGGCTGACGGGGTCGATGCGCTGGCCGTTGAAGTGGCTTATGGTTTGGCACTTGTCTTCGAGTTCGACAATGTTGCCCACCGGGTCGTAGGCGTAATTCAAATCCTGCAAAGGCTGTTGCCCGGCGACACCTGCGAAAAGCTTCAGCAGGCGACCATCCTCAGGGCTGTAATCCACACTTGATACAACGCCGTTGCCTGCCGTTTCACTTTCGATCTGATCTTGTGCGTTATAACGAATTTCGCTGACAAGGCACTGTGGATGTTGGCCTTCACCGGATTGCAAAAGCCATGTCGCAGAGGATTTTCCCGCCACGTTGAAATGGAAAATTTGTGTATTACCCGCTGCATCGATCTGACGCTGCACCTCGCCCGTTGGATAGAAAGCGTATCGGGTGACGTAGGCTTTTTCTTCGAGAAGTTCGTCTCGGGCGTCCAGTAGAAGCGGCCAGTCCGGCGCATCCAGCTCAATGAGAAACCGTCGAGACTCCTCCAGCACTGCACCCGACAAACCATAATCGCCTAGGAACTGGCCACCGCCCGGGTCGTCATGACGAAGCAGCTGACCACACTGATTGTGCTGGGCGAAACTCTCCGTGGCATCGGCATAAGTCCAGCGCTCAACCACCTGTGGCTGCTCGCCAAAAGCCTGCTCCGTCAGTGCAACCGGGCGCTGCAAATCATCAAATTCACGATGACATTGGCTACCCCGTGCATCCCAAAAGGAACGCTGCGAACCTGCGTCATTGCACAGATTCAACTGCCAACCGGCATCCACGCTGTCCGTCAGCAACACCTGACCGCTCAAGTCGTAAACGGTGCTCAGATTCGGTTTCGGCGCGACTCCCCACAACCGGGGATCCCACGCCGCCACTTCGCGCCCCACCTCATCGAAGATCTGTCGGGTGATGCGCGGTTCGACGTCGGGTTTGTCCGGGTGCTGGCAGTAGGCAACGCTGCGAATCGCCAATGCTCGCGGGTCGACGACGGACAGTGTGGGATGAGATGAGTGCTGAGTCGCCTTCATGGTTGTGAACGTCCTCCAGGCTTAGGGGTAGCCTGAAGGTTTTTTCATCGGTCCGATACTGTAAGAAGTAACAGGTGGAATTAACCCACGATCAACGGCTCGCGGCGCTCAGCGCATGCCGAACTCAAGAGAACAGTCTCTTGAACAGGCCCCGCGACTGTGGCTTTTCATAGTAAACAAGGAAGTTTCCAATAGGTCTTGTCGTTTCATTTGCATAGGGTCGTCGCATGAGCGATTCACCGTTTGCCCCGGCGACTCCAAGGGTAGAGGAATAACCACCGTCCAGATTCACCGAATGGCCTCCTCCCCCCCCCATCCCTTCGAGTCGAGCCATAACCAATGACCACTCGGGCATGGTGTAGCCCGTAGCCATTGCAGTTCTGCCAGTGCTATTTCCCCTGGCCATTCGTGTCCGTTGTTCTGCGCCTGATGTACTCGGCAAACTGATGCCCGAGCGGATATTGGGAGAGTCGGCATGACCCAATTTACCTGGCTGATTGCCCTTGACGGTAAATTGAAATCTTTGCTGCTTCAGCATTTTTTCCGTGAACACAGCCTCGCCGTTGCTGGAAAGCAAGGGCGCCGTATTTATTAGCGAACCATCCCTCATGGGGAGCTCAATATAATTTCTACGATAATCTGCTGGGATGGGAGCGTAAACCTGCCTTTTCCCACTGATCACGGTCGGGCCGATCGGGGCAAAGGGTGAGATGAACTCACTGGCGCCATTCCGAAAATTGAAAAAGCCACCGTTGATATAGGCCACTGCACCCGCACTTTTGAGCCCTGCTTGCGCCTTGATCGCTTGACCCGGCTCTAGCTGGAGAAAAAAACCTTGTTCGCTACCCGCCACTTTCCCCCTCAATGCAGGCGCTATCGACAGGTAAGAAAGTGCTCTATCGCCCTGTACCGGTCGAGTCAATCCAATGCCCAAACGATTGAACAACTCATTGCCTCCGACGATGTCGACAGAGATTATTCCCTTTGCAACCGTGCGAACCCGCACCCCTCCACTTGCTGCCACCGACTGCGATAAAGCCTCGTTGTAGGCTGAACTCCACCGGTTGTACGCATCAACTCTTGTCAAACCGTCGGGATCTACAAAGTTAAGTGGATCATTCCCGACCATCGCAAACAAATTAAGCCCATCCGCGATCGGATCCGAGCTTATCCATCGTTGCAACCAAGGCGCGTAATACCGGTATCCATAGTAATAAAGCCCTGTCGAATCACGCTCCTTGCCGCTATAGCGATGGGTTTTGTAGTTCGCCGCAGAGGCGTTTTTTGCTGCCCAGCAGGCCGTACTGCCAAACGCGTAATAGTGTTCTAACGTCAGTATTGCGCCCTCGTCATCCAGTTCCAGCGTGCTGGAACTCAGATGATCGTTGAGGCCATAGCGCAATTGATCGGGGTGTGTTCCGTCGGGCCAATGTAGCATCCGTACTGAGTTGCGCCCGCCGATGAAATTGATGACGTGGTGTTCTTCACCATTGTTATGCTGCCGCAACTCCAGTCCCGGCAGATAACGGACTTGGCTACGCAGCGCCCGACCTGCCACGCTGGCAACTGAAACTTTGCGCACTCGGTGACCCGGCCGATCGTAGCGGTAACACTCAAAATCGTGCTGTTGGTTTTCTCGCGAAACCAGTGCCACTTCATGCAGTTGGTTGTGAGTGTCCCAGACCATATTTTGGCCGCGATTCAATTCAATTTGATTGCCGCACTTATCGAATCCGGCATTGATTTCCGGCTCTCCTGGCAACGAACCATCATCGCGCTGCCCGAGGCTACGGTTGCTGTTGCCGGAGGTGAACATCGCAAATCCGGCCGTTGCGCTGTGCTGGCGGGAAACGAGATTGCCGCCGCTGTCGTAGACGAATTTCTGCAGATAATTGCGGCGCTGAGCAGGATCCAGCGGTGTCGCAATCAACTCGGGCATTGCCGGCCCGTGGCTTGGCTGGCTGACCTCCCAACCCTTGGCTTCGATCAGTTGATAGAGACTGTCGTAACGGTAGGAACATACCGGGGCGATGCGCTGGTTCTTGAAGTACGTGATGGGTTGGGCCTTGTCTTCCAGCTCGACGATATTGCCCACTGGATCGACGCAATAATGCAGATCCAGCAAGGGTTTATGAGAGTGGATGGCAGCGGTCAACCGAGTCAGCCGGCCATCCCTGGCGTCATAGTCAGCACGGGCGATAACGCCGTTCCCGGCGGTTTCGAATTCAACCTGATCCTGAGCGTTGTAACGAATATCGCTGACCAGTTTTCGCGGCGGTTTTGTCTCCCCCGCCATTTGCAGCCAGACATCGCGAGATCTGCCAGCGATGTCGTAACCGAACCTTTGCACGTTGTCGCAAGCGTCGATCTGCTTTAGCAATTGCCCTGCGGGATTGAATTCCGAGCGAGTCGTAAACGTCTGTTCTTCCAATAGCGCATCGCGCCCCGGGAGATCGACGGGCCAATCGGGTGTGTCAAGATCCTCAAGGAATCGCTCCTGCACCGTCAATATGGAACCGGCTACGCCATAGCTGGGGCATTTCCGCGAACCTGCGGGATGATCGTGGCGGATCAATCGGCCGCACTGGTTGTGTTGCGCGAGCGCTTCATCGGCGTCGCCATAAATTAGTCGCTCAACAATTTTTGCTGGGTGGCTGACCCTCTGCTCTGTAACGGAGACTGAGCGACGTTGTGTGTCGTACTCATAATGTCGCTGCGTACCCCGTGCATCCCAGAACGAAAGCGTTGATCCCGCCTGTTCCAGCAAGCTCAACTGCCAACCGGCATCCACGCTGTCCGTCAGCAACACCTGACCGCTCAAGTCGTAAACGGTGCTCAGATTCGGTTTCGGCGCGGCTCCCCACAACCGGGGATCCCACGCCGCCACTTCGCGCCCCACCTCATCGAAAATCTGCCGAGTGATGCGCGGTTCGACGTCGGGTTTGTCCGGGTGCTGGCAGTAGGCAACGCTGCGAATCGCCAATGCTCGCGGGTCGACGACGGACAGTGTGGGATGAGATGAGTGCTGAGTCGCCTTCATGGCTGTGAACGTCCTCCAGGCTTAGGGGTAGCCTGAAGGTTTTTTCATCGGGTCGATACTGTAAGAAGTAACAGGTGGGTATTGAGGCAAGATCAAAAGATCGCAGCCTGCGGCAGCTCCTACAGGATCGAGGTCGACCGTTGCATGAACGCCTGTAGGAGCTGCCGCAGGCTGCGATCTTTTCGCTTATAGTCGGCACATCTCTCCCTGAACATGCACCCGACCATGAAGCAAACTCTCACCGATCTCGAGCAGATCACCGCCACCACCCTCGGCCACTACAACTCGGTGGCCGAAGACTTCCGTGAAGGCACGCGTGATCACGATGTCAGTCAGAATATCGATGCGCTGCTGCGGCATATCCAGGGTTCAGCACCGTTCACAATTCTGGATTTCGGCTGCGGGCCGGGGCGGGATTTGCAGACGTTTACGCGTATGGGACACGTTGCAGTGGGGCTGGATGGCTCTGAGGAATTTGCGCGGATGGCGCGTGAGGACAGTGGCTGTGAGGTGTTGCAGCAGGATTTTCTGAAGCTGGATCTCCCGGCTGAACGCTTTGACGGAATTTTTGCCAATGCGGTGCTGTTTCATGTGCCGTTGCAGGAATTGCCGCGGGTGCTCAAGCAATTGCATGGCGCTTTAAAACCCGGTGGGGTGTTGTTCAGTTCCAATCCGCGCGGGGATAACCGTGAGGGCTGGAACGGGCCGCGTTATGGCTCGTATCACGATCTGGCGGCGTGGCAGGGGTTGTTGACGGCGGCGGGTTTTGTCGAGCTGGAGCATTACTTCCGGCCGGCGGGGCTGCCGCGTGAGCAGCAGCCTTGGTTGGCCAGCGTTTGGCGTAAGGGTTGAGTCGGGTCAGGGAAAGCCCCTCACCCCAACCCTCTCCCGAGGGGAGAGGGGGCAGATTGGGTGATATTGAAGACGTATACCGACTTGATCCAACTTCACTGAATCCATAATCGACCCGATCCTTCAGGTCGATGAATATCTTCAGACGCCACGGTCAGTCCCCTCTCCCCCCGGGAGAGGGTTAGGGTGAGGGCCGTTGTTGACTTGATCTTTTTTCGGCTCGCGAATCTTGTACCAGGCCACGTACAGCGCCGGCAGGAACAGCAGCGTCAGCAGCGTCGCCACCACAATCCCGCCGATCATCGCGTAGGCCATCGGCCCCCAGAATACTTCGCGGGCGATCGGGATCATGCCCATGCTCGCCGCCGCAGCGGTCAGCAGGATAGGCCGGCGTCGATGCTCGGTCGCTTCCACCACCGCATCCCACGGCTCATAGCCTTTGCGTTCGAATTCATCGATCTGCGTGACCAGAATCACCGAGTTGCGGATGATGATGCCGATCAGCGCGAGAATCCCCAGAATCGCCACGAAGCCCATCGGCGTACCGGTCGGCACCAGCGCCAGCACCACGCCGATCAGCCCCAGCGGCGCGACACTCGCCACCAGGAACATCTTCTGCACGCTGTGCAACTGGATCATCAGGAACGTCGCCATCAAGAACAGCATCAATGGCAACACCTTGGCGATTGGCCCTTGGGCCTTGCCGCTTTCCTCGACCGTACCGCCGGTGGCGACCTTGTAGCCGACCGGCAATTTGTCAGCGAAGGCATCAATCGATGGCTTGAGGATTTTCACCAGGTCGGTCGGCTGAATCTCGTCTCGCACCGAAGCCTTGATGGTGATGGTCGGCAAACGATCGCGACGCCACACCAGCGGTTGCTCCAGTTCATAACGAACCGTGGCGAAGGCGAGCAATGGAATCGAGGTGCCGCTCGGCGTGACAATCTGCAGGTTCTGCAGGGTTTCCGGGGTACCGCGTTCGGAATCCACCGCACGACCGACCACGTTGATCAGGTAGATATCGTCATCGACCTGGGTCAACGGCGAGCCACTGACGATGCTGTTCATCAGGTTGGCGACGTCTTCGGACGACAACCCGAGCTGGCGCGCCTTGTCCTGTGCGATGTCGATACGCAGGACTTTGCCCGGCTCGTTCCAGTCGTAAATGATCTCGCCGATGTGCGAGTTTTTATCCAGTTCGGTGGCGAGGTCGATGGCGTGCTTGCGCACTTGATCGATGTCCTTGCCGCTGACCCGGTACTGAATCGGACGCCCTACCGGCGGGCCCATTTCCAGTGCCTGCACGTAGCTGCCGATGCCGACGAACTCTTTGCGCAGACGCTCACGCAGCCGTGCGCTCAGAGCCTCGCGGGACTCGAAGCCTTTGCTGACGATCACCAATTGCGCGTAGTACGGGTTTTGCAATTGCTGGTCGAGTGGCAGGTAGAAACGGATCGCGCCCTGACCGATGTAGGTGCTCCAGCGCACGATGTCCGGGTCGCCCTTGAGCGTTTCTTCGAGTTTGTCGACGGCCTTGCGGGTTTCGTCGATCGAGGCGTTTTGCGGCAGGTTCAGGTCGACGAGAATTTCCGGACGATCCGAGGCCGGGAAGAACTGGTTCTGCACGAAACGCATGCAGAAAATCGACAGTGCAAACAGCAGCACGGTGATACCGATCGCCCACCAGCGGTTGCGCATGCTCCACAGCAAACCGCCGTTGAATGCGCGGCCAATGCGCCCTGGTTCTGCGGCATGGGGTTTCACGTTGGCGCTGAGGATGTGCACGCCGATCACCGGTGCGAAGAATACCGCGACGATCCACGAGACGATCATCGCCACCGCGATCACCGCAAACAGCGTGTAAGTGTACTCACCAGCGGAACTGGCGTTGAGGCCGATCGGCACGAAACCGGCGACGGTCACCAGCGTACCGGTGAGCATCGGGAACGCGGTCGAGGTGTAGGCGTAGGTCGCGGCCTGCTCCTTGGTCTCGCCCATTTCCAGGCGCGTGACCATCATCTCCACCGTGATCATCGCGTCGTCCACCAACAGGCCGAGGGCGATGATCAACGCACCGAGGGAAATCCGCTGCATGGTGATGCCGCTGTATTCCATGAAGACGAAGACCATCGCCAGCACCAGCGGAATCGAGCACGCCACCACCAGACCGGCGCGCACGCCGAGACTGATAAAGCTCACCACCAAGACGATGATCACCGCTTCGAACAGCGCGCTGGTGAAGCCGCCAACGGCTTCTTCCACCACCACGGCCTGATCGGAAACGGTGTGGATGCCAACGCCTACCGGCAGGTCTGCGGTGACTTGATCGATGCGCTCATGCAACGCTTTACCGAACGCCTGAACGTTGCCGCCCTTCTGCATGGCGATCGCCAGACCGATTGCCGGTTTGCCGTCGAAACGGAATTCCGGGGTGGCCGGGTCGACGTAACCGCGACTGATCTCGGCGATGTCAGCCAGACGATAGAAGCGATCGTTGAGCTTGAGGTTGACCTCGGCCAGGTCTTTCTCCGAGGCGAATTGCCCCGACGTGCGCACGGAAATCCGCTCCGGCCCGGCCTCGATCACACCTGCCGGGGTCACGGCGTTCTGCGATTGCAGGCTCTGTACGACTTGACGTTGATCGATGCCCAGCGCAGCCAGTTTGCGCGTGGAGAAGTTCAGGTAAATCACTTCGTCCTGCTGGCCGACCATTTCGATCTTGCCCAGCCCCGGCACGTTGCGAATCTCCGCCCGCGCCTGCTCCACGTAGTCGCGCAACTGGCGCATGGTCAGGCCGTCGGCGGTAAACGCGTAGACCGAACCAAACACATCACCGAACTCGTCGTTAAACCCCGGGCCTTGAATGCCTTGGGGAAACTGCCCGCGAATATCGTTGATCTTCTTGCGCACCTGGTACCAGATTTCCGGGATGTCCTTGGCACTGGTGGTGTCGCGCAGGTACACGTACACCGTCGATTCACCGGGGCGCGTGTAGCTTTTCACGTAGTCGAGGGAGTCCAGCTCTTCGAGTTTTTTCTCGATGCGGTCGGTGACCTGCTTGAGCGTTTCCTCTTGGGTCGCGCCCGGCCATTTGGTCTGGATCACCATGGTTTTGATGGTGAACGACGGGTCTTCTTCGCGGCCCAGATTGAAGTAGGAAAACACCCCCATCAGCAACGCGACGAACATCAGGTACCAGACGAAGGACTGGTGTTTCAGGGCCCATTCGGAGAGGTTGAAAGAGCCTTTCATTGACTGTCCTCGTCAAGTTTCACTGATTGTCCGGGTTTGAGACTGTTGACGCCGGCGCTGACCACTTGCTCGCCGTTCTTCACCCCACCGGCCAGCACCACGGTGCTGTCGGTGCGGCTGACGACGGTGACATCGCGGGGGCTGACGGTTTTGTTTTGGGTGTCGATCACCCAGATCCGTGTTTTGCCATCGACTTCCTGCAACGTGGTTGCCGGCAGTTCGATGCGCGGTTTGATCGCTGAGCTGAGGGTCACGCTGATCGCGGTGCCGAGACGGAAACCTTCCGGCGTATCAGTCAGGGTCAGACGAGCGCGGCGGGTGCGCGTGGCGCTCTGTGCCTGCGGTTCGATTTCGCGGATGACCGCGGTGGTTTTGATGCTGGGATCGAGTTGCGCAGCGACCAAAAACACCACGTCCTTGGGGATCTGATCGACCAAAGTGTCCGGCAGATCGATCACCGCTTCCTTGATGTCCGGTTGCGCCAGCGTCACCACTTGTTGACCTGCCGTCACCACTTGCCCGGCCTCGGCGTTCCACGCGGTGACCACGGCTTTGTGGTCGGAACGCAGTTCGGTGTAGCCGAGTTGATCCTTGCTCTGATTGACCGCCGCCCGCGCCTGATCGAGTGAGGCCTGAGTGGTTTTCAGGTTAGTGGTGGCCTCGTCGAGTTGCGCCTGCGCGCCGACGCCGCGATCAAACAGCGCTTGCTGACGTCGCGCATTGGCTTGTGCGTTGATCAGTTGCGCTTCAATTTTTGCCAGATCGCCCTGCGCCGAACGCAGCTGATTCTGCTGATCGGACGGGTCGAGGGTGGCGAGCAGCGTGCCCTTCTCCACTTCGGTGCCGACATCGACGTTACGGCTGGCTATGCGCCCACCGACACGGAATCCGGTGTTGCTCTCGTAACGCGCCTGAATACTGCCGGCGAAGCGACCGAGGGTTTCTTCGTTCAAGGCCTCGACCTTGACCGACAACACCGGGCGCACCGGCTCCGGAGGCGGCTCCTTCTTGGAGCATGCCGCGAGCAACAGCCCGACGGCCAACAGCCCGAAACGCTTCATGGCTGCGCTCCCATTTCCAGATCCTTGTAGGTGTTCTCGGCAATCTCTACTTTCATGCCCGGGTGCAATAACTGGCCGCCGGCGATGATGACTTTTTCGCCGCCATTGAGACCTTCGCTGATGATCACTTTGCCGGTCAGGTAACGGCCGACCGTGACCGTGTGCAATTGCGCTTCGCCCTTGTCGTCGACCAGCCACACGGCGGGGTCGCTGACATTTTTGGTCAGCGCCGACCACGGCAAAGCCACCGCCGATTTGCCGGTGCCCTTGGCCGTCGCGCTCACTACTGAGCCGAGCTGCATGCCTGGCGGCAGTTTGTCGAGGGTGACTTTGACTTGCACGGTGCCGGACTGCGCGGACACCGACGGGGTGATTTCGCGCACGGTGCCGGTGGTTTTGATCTCGGGATTGTCGAGCAGGCTGACGGTGATTTTGTTATCTGTCGGTCGCTCGGCCAGCAGCGACTCGTAGACGTTGAATACCGCATCGCGATCGCCGTCGCGGGCCAGACTGAAAATCGGCGCCGTGGCTTGCACGACCTGACCAACTTCGGCCTGACGCTCAGTGATGACACCCGGCGCATCGGCAATCAGCGAGGTGTAACTGAGCTGATCCTTGGCGTTGGCCAGTTGCGCCTGAGCCGCGCTCAAGGCGCTTTGGCTACTGCGCAACGCGGCTTGCGCGGTATCGAATTCGCTTTGGCTGGTATAGCCCTTGGGCAGCAGTTTTTGCTGACGCACAAACGCCGCCGCGCTCTGCTTGACCCGCGCCTGTTCGGCGACGACCTGAGCCTGAGCGGAATCGACGTTGGTCTGCAAATCCTTGGGATCGAGTTTGGCCAGCACTTGCTTGGCCGTGACACGGTCGCCGACATCGACCGAGCGCTGGATGATTTTGCCGCCGACGCGGAACGACAATTCTGTCTGCACGCGCGCCTGCACATCACCGGTCAGTGTCACCGAGGCCGCGTAATCCGCGGTTTTCACCTCTTGAACAAAGACTCTCGGCAGGTACTCCTGGGGAGCCTTCTTTTCGCCGCAAGCGGTCAGCAAGGCAATGGCGCTCAAAGCCATTACCACTTTAATTCCGGGACCCGCCATGCAGACTCCTTGGCATTTTTAGACGATCAGGACGATACGACTTCAGAGCTTAGAACAGGGTTCAACCATTGCTCATGCGAATAACAGATTAAACACCGAAGGAGCTGCCGAAGGCTGCGATCTTTTGCTTTTTTGTGGAAAAGATCAAAAGATCGCAGCCTTCGGCAGCTCCTACAGGGGGTATTCTGCGGCGGATTCGGAGGATCTCATTCATGCTCAACACCCTGGCGGTGGCCAATTACCGCTCGATCAATAAATTGGTGATCCCGCTGGGTCGTCTGAACCTGATCACCGGCCCCAATGGCAGCGGCAAGTCCAACCTCTATCGGGCCTTGCGCCTGCTGGCGGAAACCGCGCAGGGCGGTGTGGTCAATGCACTGGCGCGTGAAGGCGGACTGGATTCGACGTTCTGGGCCGGGCCGGAAACCATCAGCCGGCGCATGCGCAACGGCGAGGTGCCGATCCAGTCGACGGTGCGCCAAGGCGTGAAGCGTTTGCGCCTGGGCTTTGCCGGGGAAGATTTCAGTTATTCGATCAGCCTCGGCCTGCCCGATTCCAACGGCCATTTCATGCTGCCCGAGCACTCGCGGCCAATCCCTTCGCGCTTCAGCCTCGACCCGCAGATCAAGCGCGAATGCATCTGGGCCGGCCCGCATTACCGCCCTGCCAGCCTGTTGGTCGATCGCGACGGCCCGATGATTCGCGCGCGCAACGAGCGCCAATGGGATGTGCTGGCGCAGCACACGCCGAACTTCGACAGCCTGTTCGATCAGGTTGGCAGCCTGCGCAGTTCGCCGGAAGTGTTCCAGATGCGCGAGTTCATTCGCCGCTGGCGTTTTTATGATCACTTTCGCAGCGACGCCGACGCACCGGTGCGCCAACCGCAATTGGGCACGCGCACGCCGGTGCTGCACCACGACGGCCGCGATCTGGCGGCGGCGTTGCAGACCATTATTGAAATCGGTGACGGCGACGCGATGCGTGCGGCGATTACTGATGCCTTTCCGGGGGCGCGGCTGCATATCGAAGCTCAGGCGGGTGGACGCTTTGCCATCGAGTTCTATCAGGAGGGTTTGCTGCGGCCACTGTCGGCGGCGGAGTTGTCGGACGGGACGTTGCGTTATTTGTTGCTGGTCGCGGCGTTGCTGACACCGAGGCCGCCGTCGCTAATGGTGCTGAACGAGCCGGAAACCAGCCTGCACCCGGATCTGCTGCCAGCGTTGGCACGGTTGATCATTCGTGCGTCGGAGCAATGTCAGGTGTGGGGTGTCGCATGCGCGGCGGTTGATTTCGGCGTTGCAGGAGGATCCGCAGTGCAATTGCATTGTGCTGGAGAAGACGCTGGGGGAAACCGGGATTGTCGGGCAGAAAGTGCTGGAGACGCCGGCGTGGTATTGGCCGGATTGAGTAGTTCGGTCAAAAGCCCCTCACCCTAGCCCTCTCCCGGGGGGAGAGGGGACTGATTGGGGGATGCTCCAGAGTGACGCCGACCTGAAAATGCTGCTGTGAATCCATAATCGACTCGGTTTTTCAGGTCGATGTATGACGCAGGACACCTCGGTCGGCCCCCTCTCCCTCCGGGAGAGGGCTGGGGTGAGGGGCAAGCCTCACCACCGACCCATCAGGCAATCACCCCTGCCACTTGCCCCCTTCAACAATCACGCTCTCAGGCTTGGTGTCATCGCTCAGTTCTTTACGCACGTATTGGTCGTACAGCTTGAGCAGATACTTCTCTTCACCCAACTTCGTCAGCTCGGTATTCACCCAGTCACGCAGTTCGATATTGCCCTTCTTCACCGCCGGTGCAATCGGCGCTTCGGCACCGAGTTTATCCTCCAGCACGCGATAGCCCGGGTTCTGTTTGGCCCAGCTGAACAGCACCAGATTGTCCTGCGCATACGCATCGCCGCGACCAATGGCCAAGGCTTGCAGCGACTCGGAGTTTTTCTCGAACTTCAGCAGTTTCCAGTCCGGGTGATTCTTGGTCAGCCAGATATCGGCAGTGGTGCCGGTGGTGACGATGGTGGTGCGGGTCGCCAGGTCATCCAGGTTTTTCACCGAGCTGCTCTGTGGCACGAGAGCCTGCACAGCAACCTTGAGGTTCGGGTTGGTGAATTCCACCGCTTCCTTGCGCTCAGGCGTGACGGTCATGTTGGCGAGGATCAGGTCGACCTTGTCGCTCTGCAGAAACGGAATGCGGCTCGCCGGTTCGACGGCAACGAATTCGACCTTGTTTTCATCGCCGAGCAGATCCTTGGCGAAACGACGGCCGATGTCGGTATCGAAACCCACGTAGCGCCCCGCTTCATCGACAAAACCGAACGGCGGCTTGTCGGTAAACACGCCGACGATCAGCTTGTCGCGGGCCTTGATCTTGTCCAGATAACCGGCCGGCGCGGTGCTTTCGCTGGCGACTTTCGGCTTTGGCGGTTCTTCGGTTTTGCTGCAACCGGCAAGCAAGGCGAGGCTCAATAGGGGCAGTAAAAAAGCGGCAGTTTTCATAACAGTTCCAGTTCCTTTGTCGGATTCGTTTTGGGCAGTGTTGCAACGAAGGAGAACTTCTCCAGAAACTGCTGCGCGCGTGCGGTTTGCGGGTTCGTAAAGAAAATCTCGGGCGGGGTCTGTTCAAGGATGCGCCCGGCATCCATGAACACGATGCGGTCGGCCACCGCGCGGGCGAAGGCCATTTCGTGGGTGACGATCAGCAAGGTCATGCCCTCACGGGCCAGGCCCTGAATGACCTGCAAAACTTCCTTGACCATCTCCGGATCAAGGGCGGCGGTGACTTCGTCGAAGAGCATCACGCGCGGGTTCATGCACAGCGAACGGACGATGGCGATGCGTTGCTGCTGCCCGCCGGAGAGTTGACGCGGGAAGGCATCGCGCTTGTCCAAAAGTCCCACGCGTTCAAGCAGCGCTTCAGCTTGTTGCTGCGCTTCACGACGCTGACGCTTTTGCACCTTGAGCGGGCCGAGCAGCAAATTGTCGAGCACGCTCATGTGCGGAAACAGGTGATAACTCTGAAACACCATGCCGATCTGCTGGCGGATGTCGCGCCAGTCGGTGGCCTTGTCGAGCAGCTCGCGGTCGAGAAATTTCAGGCTGCCGCTGTGGGCGACTTCGAGGCCATTGAGGCAACGCAGCAGCGTACTTTTGCCGCAGCCGCTGGGGCCGAGGATGACGATCACTTCACCGCTCTGCACTTGCAGATCGATGCCGTTGAGCACCTGCTGCTCGCCGAAGAATTTGTTGAAGCCGTGAAACTCGATCAATGCGCTCATGCTTGCGTCCAGCGCCGCTCCAGCACGCGCGAGGCGGCCGACAGCGGGTAGCAGATGAAAAAGAAAAACAGGAACAGCACGCCGTAGATCAGCACTGATTCGTAGGTGCGTTCGATGATCTGCTGGCCGACCTTGATCACGTCGACCACACCGATCAGTACCGCCAGCGAACTGGTTTTGATGATTCGCGTGTAGACGTTGATGGTCGGCGGCGTCATGCGCTTCAGCGCTTGCGGCAGCAACACGTAGCCGTAGAGTTGCGCAGCGTTCAGTCCAATCGACAGCCCCGCTTCACGCTGCCCGCGCGGCAACGAATGCAATGCGCCGCGCGCCACTTCGCCGACCTCGCTCGCGCCCCACAGCGATAGCACCAGCACTGCGCACCAGAAACTCGGAATGCTCAGGCCAAAGAAAATCGGCAAGCCAAAGAACAACAGGTACAACCAGACCAGCACCGGGATCGCCCGGAACAGCTCCAGATACACCCGCAGAATCGCGTTCAGCCACGTCACGTTGAGCGTGCGCAACACGCCGTAGAGCACGCCGCCGATGGTGCTGATGGCGATGCTCAGAAACGAGATCGACAAGGTTTGCCCGGCGCCTTTTGCCAGTTGCGGCAACGACACCCAAAGCAATTCAAGACCCGAACTGGCCATGCTGGAGCCTCCTTTCCAGACGGCTGAGCAACAGCGACAGCGGCAAGAACAGCAGCACGCAGATCAGCGTCAGCACGGCGAGCATTTCGTAGGTTTTGTAATAGAGCGCGATGTAGCTCTTGGTGGTGTAGAGAATTTCCGGCACTGCTACCGCCGAAACCACGGTGGTTTCCTTAAGCAGGAAAATGAAATTGGCGAACAGCGACGGCAGGCTGAGAATCCCCGCTTGCGGCAGGATCACATAGCGCAGCAACTGCCCGTGCGACAGGCCGATGGAGCGCCCGGATTCCAGTTGCGCCTGCGGCACCGCATCGACGCCGGCGCGCAGCACTTCAGTCAGATAGGCGCCGCCGAGGAAAGTCATGGTGATGATCGCGGCGGTGAAACCGGACACCTGAATCCCTACTGCCGGCAAAGCGAAGTAGACGAAAAACAACTGGATCAGCAGCGGCGTGTTGCGCGCAAGTTCCACGTACAGGCCGACCAGTTTTTGCAGGTACGGCGTGCGGAACACCAAAATCGTCGCGTTGAGCAGCGCCACCACCAGCGACGTGCCAATGGCGATAAAACCGACCTGCAGCGTCACACCCACGGCTTTGAGAAACGCCGGCAGCGTGCTGAGAATAAAAGCGTAATCGAAGGTCATGAAGCGTCCTGGACATCGCTCGGTAAGCGACGGTCGTGCAGTCCATGGACAGCGGGTGGCTGTCCGGCAGGTACTGACTTTATAGGTATAAAAACAAGAATTTAAATACCGTTAAAGCATATTGATATCACTCAAAAAACTATCCTGTCGGTTTGCCGGGAAGGAATAAGAAGGCTATTTTTCCTTGCGCTGTAGGACGGATCTTTTTTTGATTCAGGCCCTCCAAGGACGCACAGCTTTTGGTCAGACTCCTCCGGCCGAAACCAATTACAAGGAAGAGAACATGGACGTAAAAGCGCCGCAGCGGCTGGATCCGCAGGAGATTTTGAAATTGTTGGTGGCGTTGAGGCGGGCGTTGAAGGCTGGGGTGGCCTGAGCAATAAAGATCAAAAGATCGCAGCCTTCGGCAGCTCCTACACGTGTTCATTTCCCTGTAGGAGCTGCCGAAGGCTGCGATCTTTTGCTTCTGGCTGCTGATTTTGCACACACAAAAACGCCGATGCCCATCACTGGCCATCGGCGTTTTCACACCTTGAAGGGGGTGGTTCAAGCGTCAGATCAGAACGCCGGCAGTACCGCGCCGTTGTACTTCTTCTCGATGAACGCTTTCACTTCCGGGCTGGTCAAGGCTTTGGCCAGTTTCTGGATCGCGTCGCTGTTCTTGTTGTCCTCACGGGCCACCAGGAAGTTCACGTACGGCGAGTCAGCGCCCTCAATCACCAGCGCATCTTTCTGCGGGTTCAGCTTGGCTTCCAGCGCGTAGTTGGTGTTGATCATGTCCAGATCAACTTCCTTCAGAACGCGTGGCAGCAGGGCCGATTCCAGTTCCTTGAACTTGAAGTTGTGCGGGTTCTTGGCGATGTCTTTCGGCGTTGCCAGAGCGTTTTTCGGATCTTTCAGCTCGATCAGGCCAGCCTTCTGCAGCAGGATCAGTGCACGGCCGCTGTTGCTGCCTTCGTTCGGGATGGCGATGGTCGCGCCGTCTGGCAGTTCAGCCAGGGTTTTGTACTTGCTCGAGTAACCACCGAACGGTTCAACGTGCACGCCTTGCACAGTCACCAGGTACTTGGATTTGTCGTCCTTGTATTTACCCTGGTTGAAGCTGTTCAGGTACGGCAGGGTCTGGAAGTAGTTGGCGTCCAGACGCTTCTCGCCCACTTGTACGTTCGGCTGAACGTAGTCGGTGAAGACTTTGATTTCCAGATCCACGCCTTCTTTGGCGAGGGTCGGTTTGATCAGCTCAAGAATTTCAGCGTGCGGCACCGGCGTTGCGGCAACCACCAGTTTCTCGCCAGCGTTGGCCAGGGAAGCCGTCAGAGCAGCCGCCAATGCGGTAAACAACAGAACCTTTTTCATGCAGTGTCCTTATCGAAAATCGGTCGTCATCGACGACGGCATCTAATACGAGTGCCAGTGAAGTGATATCGCTGGCGTGGGTCGGACAATACCGGGATTTTATATTCCCGGACAATAACGTTTATTCACGTTGATATTCCATTTTGTTCATACGCGCGGTTTAGACGTGTAGGAGCTGCCGAAGGCTGCGATCTTTTGATTTTCAACAAGTTAAAACGTTGAAAAGCAAGATCAAAGGATCGCAGGCTTCGCCAGCTCCTACAGGAGGCCGGTGTTTTTCAGAAGTTTTTTGAGGGCAGCTTGGTCAGCCGTGGAGCCGGTGGCGATGATCTGGTTGATCTGGGATTCGATCTGGGTCAAGAGCGGCGGTAGATTGAGGTGCTCCGGCAGAATTTCGTCGCCCGTGCTCACCAGCAACGCAAAATGAATGACGTTTTCCAGTTCGCGGGTGTTGCCCGGCCAGCTGTGTTGCTCGAGAACATGTTGCGCGGCTTCGCTGATCAGCGGCACCGGCAGGTCGAGGCGCTGGCTGTAGATGCCGAGGAAATACTCGGCCAGCGACAAGATATCGCCGATCCGCGCGCGCAACGCCGGTAACTCGAGATGACCTTCGCTGAGATAGTGATAGAGCCGCTCGTGGAATTTTCCGGCGTCCACTGCTTGCGCCAGATCGATGCTGGTGGCCGCGACCAGGCGCACGTCCACCGGGCTCGGCTGATGCGCACCGACGCGAGTGACCTCGTGGTTTTCCAGAGCCGCGAGCAATTTGATCTGAATCGGCAGCGGCAGATCGCCGATTTCATCCAGGTACAACGTCCCGCCATTGGCCGAACCGAACCACCCCGCGCGGCTGCTCGCCGAGCCGCTGAATGTGCCGGCGGCATAGCCAAACAGTTCGGCATCGGCGTAGGTCGGGCTGATCGCGCCGCAATTGACCGAGACGAATAAACCGCTGCGATCACTGGCGCGATGGATATGGCGGGCGAGCAATTCTTTACCGGTGCCGGTCTCGCCACGGATCAATACCGAGATCGAGCGCGGGGCCAATTGCTCCAGCTCTTCGCGCAACTGGCGCGAGCGCGGATCGACGAACACCAGCGCTTTGGCGCGGATGCTCAGGGGGCTTTTTTCTGCATCGGGAAAGGTCAGCAACGGCTGACCGAAAGTGTCGAAACTCATGGCAGACTCCCGCCCAAAACCGCCGGGAGACGGGGGCTATCAAAGAAAAAAACAAATCGGGCGCGACGGCGAGCGTGGTGTTCCATACGGTTTTGCAGGCGATAGAGATAAGCAAAACCCTGCTCCCAACGCTGATGCCCGGACTTGACGTTGATGTGTCCGGCACCGGCGAGAATCCCCGCCTCGGCGCCCCAGTTGCGCGCCAGTTCCATGGCACGCGGCGCACTCACGGCCGCGTCGTTGTCGGAGCTGACCACCTGGCTTGGAAACGGCAACAGATCCGTCGGAATCGGTGCGAAATTGCGCAGCCCGGGTGCGCAGGCCGGACGTTCGACATCCGCCGGCGCGACCAGCAAGGCGCCGCGCACCTGACGCAGGTATTGCACTGGCGCAGTGGCCGCCCAATGGGCAACGGTGACGCAGCCGAGGCTGTGGGCGATGAGGATGACGGGCGTGCTGTCAGCGGCAATTGCCTCGGCCAGCGCAGCGACCCAATCTTCACGACGCGGCGTCAGCCAATCGGCCTGTTCGACCCGCGCACTGTTCGGCAGGCTGTTCTGCCAATGGCTTTGCCAATGATCTTCCGGCGATCCTTGCCAGCCCGGCACAATCAGATAGCGAATTGATTCGTTGCGCATGGGGAGCTCTCCTGCGTGTCTGTTCCTGAAGGAGTATAGGGAGGGGATTTATATTCGTTAAGGAATAAGAAGCTATTTATTAATACCTGAAACGAATATGACAAATATCCTGTAGGAGCTGCCGAAGGCTGCGATCTTTTGATCTTGTTTTTAAAATCAAAATCAAAAGATCGCAGCCTTCGGCAGCGCCTACAGTTCGAGAAATAAAAAAAGGGCCGCACCCTGCCAAGGAGACGGCCCCGGAAAAACGTAAAGCCTGTTACCGCGCCGTGATCACCGACAACTTGGTAATCCCCGCCCGCTCAATCGAAGCCATCGCTCGCGCCACTTCGCCGTAATTCACTCCGTCATCCGCCTGCAATTGCACGCGCACTTCCGGATCCTTGGCCTTGGCCGACTTGAGGTTGAATTCCAGCAAGTCCGGCTGAATCTCGTCCTTGTTGATAAACAGTTTGCCGGCACCGTCGATGCTCACCACCAGCGGATCCTTCTGCTCGACCGGCGCCACCGCTTCAGTCTTCGGCAGGTTGATCGGGATCGCGTTGGTCAGCAGCGGCGCGGTGACGATAAACACCACCAGCAGCACCAGCATTACGTCCACCAGCGGGGTCACGTTGATCTCACTGAGTACCTCATCACTGTCTTGCGTGGAGAAGGCCATATCAGGACGCCTCCTTCACTTTTGCCGCGTTGCCCTGCGCTGCAACCTTGTGTGCGGTCGGGTGGATCAACACGCGGAACGAGCTCTTTTGCGCCAGGCTGTAGAAGTCGTGGGCGAAGTCATCGAGATCCGCCGCCGTCAGTTTCAGACGACGCAAAAAGTAGTTGTAAACCAGCACCGCCGGTACCGCGACGGCGATCCCCACACCCGTTGCAACCAGCGCTGCACCGATCGGCCCGGCCACCGTTTCCAGGCTCGCCGAACCGGCCGCGCTGATGCCTTTCAACGCTTCCATGATTCCCCACACCGTGCCGAACAAACCAATGAACGGCGACGTACTGCCAATACTGGCGACCACTGCCAGACCGGTTTCCAGCGAACGACGCTCACGGACGATCTGCTGGCGCAACGCGCGCTCCAGTCGATCCTGATGGTTGATCGCCTGGCTCAAATCCGTGGCCTGTGGCGCCTCACCTACTTGAATCGCCGCGTAACCGGCTTGAGCTACTCGTGCTGCGGCACCGGGCTGGGTCTCGCTCAATTCAGCAGCGGAATCCAGACTCGACGCCGCCCAGAAGCGTTTATGAAAACGGCGATCCTGCGCCTTCAGACGACCGAACTGCACAGCCTTGAGCAATGCCAGGCCCCAGGTGGCGACGGAAAAAACCACCAGCAGCCAGATCACCGCGCTTTCGATGGATTCCAGTGGAGATGCCAGTAACGTCATGATGTATTCCCTCGTGTAAACATTTCGCGCGAATTTGGTTTCGGTTTAATGAATCTTGAAATCGATGGGCACGCTGACCCAGCCGTCCTGGGCGACATCACCCTGCTTGGCCGGGACGAAACTCCAACGTTTCACGGCGTTCAGCGCCGCATCGTCGAGCTGTTGCCGACCACTGCTTTTTGCAATCTGGATCTCACCCGGTTTGCCGCTGGCCAACACATGCACGCGCAGCAACACCGTGCCTTCCCAACCGCGACGCTGAGCCAGCGACGGGTATTCCGGCGCCGGGTTTTTCAAGTACGCGGCGTTGGCCGAGGCCGGGGTTACCGGAGCCGGTGCCGGTGGTGCAGGTGGCGCTGGCGCAGCGACCGGGGCGGCCGGTTTTGGCGGCGCCGGTGGTTGCTCGACGGCTTTCGGCGCCGGTTTCGGTGGCTGTTTAACCACCGGTTTCGGCTTTGGAATCGGCTTCGGCGGCGGTGGTTTTACGGCCAGCTCGTCCTCAACCGGCGGCGGTGGTTCGACCACAGGCGCTGGAGGTGGCGGCTCGACAACCGGTGGCGCTGGCGGAGCCGGGCGCGAAAACTCGATGGTCATCGGTGGAATTTCTGGCGGCACGATTGGCAGCGTTGGCGTCGGCTGCTGGTTGATCCAGTAGATCACCGCGCCATGCGCCAACAGCGCCAACACACCCAGCAGGATTGCCTCGCGCCGACTCAAGATGCCTTTGGGGGCACGCTGCAAACTTTGCTGCCCCAACGGCACACGGTGCGGCCGGCCGAGATCGACCAGTTCGCCACTCGGCGTCTGACGCCACAGCAATTCCTCTGCGCTGGCGGCGGTCTGGACATTGCCCATTGATTCACTCCCTGCGGTCTTTTTTGCGTTCTCTTTACCAAGCCGTCGATTCGCCGTTTGTTGAAGCCCCCACCGCGATCGATGGGTGAATCATTGGCTTAGACGCTTATCTCCGAAAGTAATCTTTAACGTTATCCATAGGCTTTTATGGAATATACGAGCTGATCACTTTCACCAAAGCCACGGCCCATAAGGGCTGTAGCCATGTGGTGAAAACAGCATGCTTTTCAGGCATTGAAAGTATTCGCGCAACGCATCGACAAAGACCCGATGCGCGCCTCGACTAGCGACTGGCGTTGGTCTGCTGCACGCCCACCACCGGTGCAATCACAGCGGTTTCGGAGCGCGGCGTACCCTGCGGCACCCAGTCATAACTCACAGGTAACGCGCGATACACCCAGTTGCTGACGGCATCGCTGCCCGGGGCTTTGCCCAGGTACGGGCTGACGTATTCCCAGACGTTTTCGCCGCTGGCCGTGACCTGGAAAAACCGTCCGTTCATGCCTTCATCGATCAACGTATTGCCGTTGGGCAAACGCCGCGCACTGCTGATGAACGAGCTGTAAAACGCCCACCCCGGTTGCTTCGAATTGGCGGCGCTGTACTGCCAGACGATTTCGTTTTTCACCGGATCAATTTCCAACACTCGCGAGCCGGAAATCAGCCCGAGGGTGACGTTCGGATAACCCGCCGAACCCTGGTTATCGAACACCAGCACATTGCCCGCGCCCGGTAGCCCGGCCGGAATGATGTGAGCGTCATGCTGACCGACAAATTGATCGACCGGACGTGGCAGCGTCCGCGCGGTTTTCGGGCTGGCCAGGGGCAGATTCGGCCCCAGACGCCAGACCACTTTGCCGCTGCTTTTTTCGATGATTGCGATGAAGTTGGCGTTGCGCGAATCGAACAGCAGATTGTCCGGATTGAAACGCTTGTCACCGGCATCGAACCACTTGTTCGGGCCGACTACGCTGAGGTTATTGATGTGCAGGTAGTCCGCATCCTCGCTGCCGCGCACCAGTTTCAATTGCTCTGGGGTGAAGCCGAATTCGTTGAGATGCTCCGACGCCAGCCACTGCCATTTCACCGCACCGTCGGGGCTGACTTCATAGATCGCATCGTCGATCACCTCGGGGACTTTGAAGCCTTTGATCGGGTGCACTTTGTTCGCCAGCACCACGGTGTTGCCGTTGCTCAACCGGCGTTGATCGTGATGCTGCTGCGCCGCGCCACCGGGCGCCTTGTCGCCCCACTGCCAGACGACTTTGCCATTCCAGTCCAATTCGCCGACGCTCTGATTGCCCAGGCCATTGCCGGCTGAACCGAGTTTGCCGGGATCCTTGTCACTCAGTTGCAGCAGGACATGCCCGCGCTCGCCGCCGACCAGTTTCGGGTCGATGATCGCTGAGGGGAAACCTGCCTGAGGCCAGTTCTTGACCTCGTTGCCGTTCATGTCGATCAGGTGCGTCTGCTTGTCGGCGCCGCTGAAAATCACGTACTGATTGAAGGCTTTGTCCGGGTCGTAACGGGTGACGCCGGTCGGGTAAACGCTCGGCGCGGCGAAGGCGCCAGCGCTAAACACCGCGCCGGACAACAACAGCGGAAAAGCCGTTTTGATGCGCAACATGATGCAGCTCCTTGAATGACTTATCAGAAGTCGTAGCGACCGGTGACGCCGAGGGTGCGCGGTGTGCCGAGCAGGCCTTCATAGCCGCCGTTACCGCCCGTCCACAGGGTCGTGTAGTAGGTTTTGTCGAAGGCGTTTTTCAGCCACAGCGAGATGTCCCACTGCCCTTGGTTGAAGTCGCCGCGCAGGCCGGTGGAAAGGTTGACCACCGCGTAACTCGGGATCTGCCCGTAGTCGGAATCCTCGACCGTGCCGACGGCTTTCGAGCGGAAGGCATAGCTGCCGGTGACGTACGGTTCGAAGCCGTTATCGAGATTCCATTTGTATTCGCCGTTGGCGTTGCCGATCCATTTCGAAGCACCGACCACTTGGTGACCGCTGAGGTCGCAAGAGGCTGGGGCACCCGGTGCCTGGCTGATTTCCGGCGGGCACGGCGCGTCTTTGTAGGAGAGGTAGCTGACGTCGTTGAAGGAGCCGTTGAAGTTCAGGGTCAGGCCACGCAGCGGGATCACCGTGCTTTCAAACTCGACGCCGCGCGAGCGCACGGAACCAGCGTTGGTCAGGTATTGCACGCGGTTGACGTCGTCGTAAGCGTTGGTCTGATAGGCGTTGACCTGCGTCCAGAAGACGTTGGCGTTGAGCTGCAAACGACGATCCCACAGCGTGCTTTTGAAACCGAGTTCGGCGTTGTTTGCGCGTTCGGTGCCGATCAGCAGCGAGTCAGCGCCGGCGGCGGGTGCAGAGCCGACCGAGAGGTTAACGCCACCGGATTTTTCACCGTGGGACACGGTCGCGTAACCGAGCACATCGTCGGTGATGCGATAGCTGAGGTTGAGCAAACCGGACGGGCTGGAACTGTACTGATTCAAATCGCCGGAATCGTAGGCGCCGGCACGACCGCGCCGCGCCGTTGCCGCTGCACCCGTCACCGCCGCGCCACCGACCGGCGCATCGCGAGTGACCCAGGCGTTCTTCTCTTCATAAGTGCCGCGCACACCAGCGGTGAAATCCAGGCGCTCGGTCAGATGCCAGGTGCCTTGGGCAAACAGCGCAAAACTGTCGGTCTTGATATGGCCGTTGCCGACGCTGCCAATGTTGGCCAGCGCACCGGCCGGCGTGCCGTTCCAGATGTCCGCTTGCGGGCCGTAATAGGCGAAGGATTTGTTGTCCAGATCGTTGCCGAAGTAGTAGGCGCCGACGACGTAATCGAAGAACTCGCCCTTGGGCGACGCCAAGCGAAATTCCTGTGAGTACTGTTTGTCTTCTACCGAAACACCAGCGTTGTAAGTCGACGCGACGTTGAGACCATCGTCATTTTTCGGGGTGAAATTCCAGAAGCGGTACGAGCTGATCGAGGTCAGGGTGAAATCGCTCGGCAGTGCCCAATTGGCTTCAACCGAGGTACCGCCCTGATGCACGGTGACGTGTTGATCGCTGTCCAGATTGACCTTGCGGTGCGAGCCGTTGACCAACGTTGCCCCGGCCGCCGCTGCCCGCGCCGAATAGAGATTGACGCCGTTGATGGTCGGCCCGGTGTCGTACAGCACGCGGGTGCCGGCACTGGAATCCTCTTCGTTGTAGTCGCCGATCCAGCGCAGGTTGAAGTCTTCATTCGGCTTGAACAGCAACTGGGCGCGGAAGCCATCGCGCGAGCCGCCGTTCAAATCATGGCCGTTGTATTCGTTCTTGATGTCGCCGTCACTGCGTGTGCGATACGCCGAAAAACGTCCGGCCAGCTCATCGTTGAGCGGCCCGGAAATCGTGCCTTTGGTTTGGAAATAACCGTCTTCGCCGACCGAGGTTTCGATGCTGCGCTCAGGCGTGAAGGTCGGCGCGCGGGTGCTGATGTTGATCACCCCGGCGGTGGTGTTTTTGCCGAACAGCGTACCCTGCGGCCCACGCAAAACTTCGAGCTGTTCGATGTCCATCAGATCGAACACCGCCATGCCTGGACGGCCGAGATACACGTTGTCGATGTACAGCCCGACGCTGCCTTCCAGACCATCGCTCGCCGGGTTGTTGCCCAGACCACGGATCGACACGCTGGACTGCCGCGCATGCATGTAGGCGACGTTGACGCTCGGCACCAGTTGCTGCAAATCCTGAATCCGGTAAACCCGTTGCGTCTCCAGATTCTGGCCGCTGACCACGCTCATTGGTGTCGGTACATCCTGCGAACTTTCTTCGCGGCGGCGGGTGGTCACGGTCACGGTTTCCAGCTGCGAACTGTTGGCCGCCGGTTTGCCTGCGGGTACCGGCGTAGGGGTTTCCGTTTCGGCGGCGTAGCTGTGAGTCCAACTGGCGCTCCCTGCCAGCAACAAGGCCAGAGGCAGGCGTTTGAGCCGTCGTGGTGTTAAGGGTGACGCTAGGTTCAACGGACTCATGGCGCGGCTCCTGGTCAAAAAACACACAGACATCTTCAGCGCTGCATATTCTTTTAAGTTATTTATTTATGGATTTACAAATATTTACTGCATAAGAGATTGCCTTTATAAGGAGTCGACCTAATGCATATCCAATGCATTTCCCGGATATTTTTTATGTGAAAAATGCATATCGACTTGCGACAACTTCGTCACTTCATCGCCTTGGCTGAACAACGCAGCTTCGTCGCCGGCGCGCAGGCGGTGAACCTGTCGCAGTCGGCATTCAGCCGTAGCATTCAGGCGCTGGAGCACAGCGTCGGCTGCCAGTTGGTCGATCGCGGGCGCAAGGAATTACCGCCGACCAAACAGGGCCAGGTGCTGCTCGAACACGCGCGGCGGCTGGTCAGTGGTGCGCAGCAAATGGCCAACGAGATCAGCCAGTTCAATGGGCTGGAGGCGGGGGAATTGCGCTTCGGTTGCGGGCCGGCGCCAGCGGCGGGTTTGATCCCGCGCGCAATTGGCAGCTTCATCGGTCGCTACCCGAAAGCGCGGGTGCAGTTTCAGGTCGATGATTGGCAGAGTTTGAGCAAACGTTTGTTGAGCGAAGAGTTTGAATTCTTCGTTGCGGACACTCGGCATTTCGAGGCGGATCCGGATTATCTGACGCATCGGTTGCGCCCGCGTAAATGGCACTTCTGCTGCCGCGCGGGGCATCCGTTGGCGGAATTTGATCGAGTCACCGCCGAGCAATTGATGAGTTATCCGTTGGCGGTGAGCATCCGCCCGCCGAACCTGCGCAAGGTGATTGTCGACCTCAGCGGCCGCCCGGATTTCACCCCGAATGTGGAGTGTGAAAACAGCTCAAGTCTGCTCAGTGTGGTGCTGCGTTCGGAGGCGATCGGGATTGTCGGCGCGTATTCGGATGCCCTGCATCAGGCCAAGGGTGAGCTGGTGTGTTTGCGGGTTGAGGGTTTGGCGGATGATCTGGAGGAGTTGTACACGCGCTATGGGATTGTCAGCCGCGCGGGGTATCGGTTGTCGCCGTTGGCGGAGGCGATGATTGAGCAGATCAAGGTGATTGATGCGGTGGATGAGGAGGTGTGTTCGCTGGATAGACTTGCCGTCTGATCGGACGCCTCCGCGAGCAAGCCCGCTCCCACAGAGAAACGCATTTCAAATGTGGGAGCGGGCTTGCTCGCGAAGGCTGCTGCGCAGGCACCAATGCACTCCCTGCATAAACCCCATTCCCCAAATGCACTTGCCGAACACCCCCACCGAAAGCGAAAACCCTCGCCTGTCCCACTGACCGGTTAACCCCATGCCCACCCCGCCAAAACCCGTGCGCAACGTGCTGTACATCATGTGCGATCAACTGCGCCGCGATTACCTGTCCTGCTACGGCCACCCACATTTGCACACGCCGAACATCGATCGTCTCGCCGCCGCCGGCGTACGTTTCAGCCGCGCCTACACCCAAGGCACGATCTGCGGGCCGTCGCGGATGTCGGCCTACACCGGGCGTTACGTCAGCAGTCATCAAGTCGCCTGGAACGCCGTGCCGCTGCCGCTGGAAGAACTGACGATCGGCGATTACCTGCGCCCGCACGGCATCCGCACTGCACTGGTTGGCAAGACTCACGCAACGGCGAACGTGGATGCCTTGCAACGTCTGGCGATCAACCCCGAGAGCGAGCAAGCCGAAATTCTCAACGAAGTCGGTTTCGAACCGTACATGCGCCACGACGGCATCTATCCCGACGATCCGCTGTTCGATGACAAACGCGAATCTGCGCCCTACACCCATTACCTGCGTGAACAGGGCTTCGACGGCAAAAATCCCTGGCACGACTGGGCCAACGCCGCCGAAGGCGACAACGGCGAAATCCTCAGCGGCTGGCAAATGCGTCATTCGAAATTGCCAGCACGAATTCCCGAGCAGCACTCAGAGACTGTCTACACTACAAATCGAGCCATCGACTTCATCACCGAGCAAGGCGAGAAATCGTGGTGTTTACACCTTTCCTATATCAAACCGCACTGGCCGTACATCGTACCGGCGCCGTACCACGCCTTGTACAGTACGAAATCGATTCTCGAACCGATCCGCGCGACGCCCTCCGAAGCCAGCAAACACCCCGTATACACTGCCTTTCGCCAGCATGAGGAAAGCCTCAACTTCTCCCGCGATTCAGTACGATTGACTGTAATCCCCACGTACATGGGCCTGGTCAAGCAAGTCGATGATCAACTCGGGCGACTGTTCGATTTTCTGCAGAGCAATCGCCGTTGGGATGACACGTTGATCGTGTTCACCAGCGATCACGGCGACTTTCTGGGCGATCACTGGCTCGGCGAGAAGGAGTTTTTGCTGGAGCAGGCGGTGGGCGTACCACTGATCGTGCGCGACCCTCGGGCGGCGGCGGATGTCACGCGCGGCACGGTGGATCATCGGCTGGCAGAAACCATTGATGCGTTGCCGACGTTTCTTCAAGCGCTGGGATTGCCGGCGGCAGAGCATCGACTTGAGGGGCGTTCGTTGATCCCGCTTCTGCACGGTGAAAATCCGGACTGGCGCCGCTATGCGATCAGCGAATACGACTACGCATTTCAGGCGCCTGCGCGGGAGCGACTGGGCCAGCCGATCGATCGTTGCCGCATGACCATGGTGCGCAGCGAACGCTGGAAATACCTGGCGTACGACGGCTTTCGGCCGCAGTTGTTTGATTTGCTGAATGATCCGCAGGAGCTGCGTGATTTGGGCGAGGATCCGGAATTCGCGGCGGTGCGCGAGGAGCATGCGGGGTATTTGTTTGAGTGGGTGCGGGGGTTGAAGCGGCGCACGACGATCAGTCATCAGGAGATTGATGGGCGTGGCCAGCGGTTTCGGTATGGTGAGCCGCAGAGTGAGAAGGTTGTTCATATTGGGGTTTGGTAGCTGGGAGAGCCCCTCACCCTAACCCCCTCCCGGAGGGAGAGGGGACTGAATGGGGGATATTTCAGAGGTTCACCGACCTGATCACGCTTCACCGAATCCATAATCGATAAGGCGGTTCAGGTCGATGCACCCCGAAAGACAACTCGGTCAGCTCCCTCTCCCTCCGGGAGAGGGCTGGAGGGGCTCTTGATCTTCAATCACGCCCTTTAATGGTCTGGCTACGCTGCCCGTTCGCCCCCACCGGCACCTCACCCTTCAACGTCACCCGACGCACCACCCGATCCTGAGTCCCGTAATCATCAATCGCATAATGCTGCGTCGAACGGTTATCCCAGATCGCCACATCACCCGCCTTCCAGCGCCAGCGCACAGTGTTTTCCTGACGAATCACATGGCTCTGCAAAAGCCCAAACAAATGCGCCGAATCGGCCTGCGAGTAACCTTTGATGCGTTTAACGAAATGCCCCAACAACAAGCTCTTCTCGCCGCTGATCGGGTGCACGCGCACCACCGGGTGCTCAGTCTCGTAAACAGTCGATGTGAAAACCTTGCGATAGCGCTCCAGCTTCTCTGCCGACACGTCCGGTTTCGCACTGGCGTAGTCGTACTCGTTGCTGTGCACGGCGACCAGTTTATCGGCCAGTTCGCGCAGCTCGGTCGGCAAGCCGTTGTATGCCGTCGCGGTGTTGGCCCACAGGGTGTCGCCACCGAAGGCCGGGGCCACCACCGAGCGCAGGATCGAGGCTTTCGGATAGGCGTCGACGAAGGTCACGTCGGTGTGCCAGGAGTTGGCGCGCTGACCTTCAGCGCCGTCCAGTTCGAGCAGATAACGCGTGCCTTCACGGGACGGCACGGTCGGGTGCGCCACCGGTTCGCCGAGCAAATGAGCAAAGGCTTCCTGACGCTGATCGTCGAGCTGAGTCTGTTCGCGGAAGAACACGACTTTGTACTGAACCAGTGCCTGTTGAATGGCTTCGACGGTGGCGGCGTCCAGTTCACCGGACAAGTGCACGCCACGAATCTCGGCGCCGATACGACCGGCCACCGGGTGAATTTCCAGCGCGTGGACAGCGGGTTTTACTGCGAGTGCGGCATTGCTCATGGGTAGACCCTCATCGACTGCTTACGGTTGGGCGGCAGCGAAACATTGCTCTATCTATATTCCATTTACATCTAATAGATATTCACATGCTTCGTTGACGGAATAAGAGCTTGCATTTAAAACCTCTAGCAACCCTCGTCGCAAATGCCTTCGAGCTATTTTTAGGATGCCGGAAAAGCATATGGATCTTCGCCAGTTGCGCTACTTCATCGCCCTCAACGAACACCGCAGTTTTGTCCGTGCGGCGGACGCGATGGGCATCACTCAACCGGCGTTCAGCCGCAGCATTCAAGGGCTGGAGCAGGAGTTCGGCTGCGTGCTGGTGGATCGCGGCAACAAGGATTTACGCCCCACCCCCGAGGGCCAAGTGGTGCTGCAACACGCCCTGAGCCTGGTACAAGGCGCGGCGATGCTCAGCGCGGAAGTGACGCAGATGACCAAGCTCGATGCCGGCGAAGTGCACTTCGGTTGCGGCCCGGCGCCGGCGGTGAAACTGGTGCCGGATGCAGTGGCGCAATTCATCAATGCGCACCCGAAAGTGCGCACCTGTTTTCAAGTGGATAACTGGGAAAAACTCAGCCGCGCGCTGAGCCGTGAAGAGATCGAATTTTTCATCGCCGACATTCGTCATTTCGAGGCGGATCCGAACTTTCAGACGCAAGCCCTGACACCGAAACGCGGAGTGTTTTTTTGCCGTCCGGGACATCCGCTATTGGCCAAGGAAAGCCTGTCGACCAACGACATGTTCGACTACCCGTTGGCGACCACGCGGATCCCGCCGGGCATTCGTAAATTGCTGGCGAATCTCAGCGGCAGGATCGATTTTTCGCCGACCATCGAGACCGAGCATTTTCCGGCGCTGGTGAAAGTGGTGCTGCAATCGAATGCGATTGGCGTCGGTACGGAAGAGGCGTTTGTCGAGGACATTGCCAAAGGTTCGCTGGTGCTGCTGCACTGGCGCAATTTGCCGCAGAACCTGGAGAGCATGAATGCGCGCTGCGGGATTGTCAGCCGTACCGGGTTTCGGCTGTCGCCGGCGGCGCGGGCGATGATTGAGACGCTGGTGGCGGTGGATCGAGAGGAACATCGCGTCGCTGTTTGAAGAGGATCGTTCCCACGCTCTGCGTGGGAATGTAGCCCGGGACGCTCCGCGTCCCAAAGCGGACGCAGAGCGTCCATTGATGCATTCCCACGCAGAGCGAGGGAACGATCGGTTCCCCTGTAGGAGCTGCCGCAGGCTGCGATCTTTGCTTTTAAAGCTTCGCAGCGGCCAACTCCGGCGCCACCCATTCATTGACCTTGAACGGCTTGCGAATCAGCCTTTGCTGCGCCGCCAGATCGACCTTGTCCTGCAAGCTACCCAGGAACGCCGGATCCAGCGTCGACGGGAATACTTCGCTCAATTTCTGATCTTTCAGATCTTCAGTGAGGATCACCGGCGGATAACTCGCCAGCCCCGACACCAACTGCACGTACGCATCCTTGTTGCTGTCCTGCGTCAGCCACTCCACGGCCTGCTGCTGCGCCTTTAACAACTTCGCCACCGCTTCCGGATGCTCATCAACGAACTTGCCGCTGCCCACCAACACCGACTGCACACTGCCGGCCCCGCCCAAATCCTTGGTGTTCAACGGCAACTCGGCCAAGCCCTTGATTTGCAATGCCGCCAACCCGGAACTGCCCCACGATGCATCAATCTGCTTCGCCGCCAGTGCAGCGGTCGCGCCGGTGAAGTCGAGGTTAATGACCTTCAGATCCTTCTCGCTCAAGCCCTGACTGGCCAGCGCCGCGTCAAACGACAACTGCGTCGCGGTGCCCTTGAAGATCGCCACACGCTTGCCCTTCAGATCCTGCAAGGTCTTGATCCCGGAACCCGGCACCACGCCGAGATACTGCTTCACCCCACGCGCACCGGCATTTAGCAGCCGCGTATCGAGGCCGTTGGACTTGCCAATGATCGCCGCCAGATCCCCGAGATACGCCAGATCAACCTGACCATTGGCAAACGCCTCATTGATCACTGGCCCCGCACCCTTGAAGAAATTCCACTGAATCTTGATGCCCTGATCGGCGAACGCCTTTTCAAAAATTTGCTGATCACGCAGCACGTCGACCACACCGCCGCCACTGTGTTGAGTGCCGGCGCTCAGGTCAGGCACGGCGATGCGGATTTCCTTCAGCTCATCGGCCTGCGCCGTCAGCGTGAGAAAACCCGCCAGCGCCGGGGCGGCAAACAGGCTGATGACACGTTTGAAAGGAAGGTTCATGGGTGCGGCTCCTTGATCAATACAGGCGTTAAGGAGCCGAAAGTAGGGCGAAGCAGCACCTACGCTTAAATACTATAAAAGCACATTTTTATAGCTTTTAACGCTAAGCGAACAACGCCGGGGCTTGCAGCGGCGTATGCATTAACAGCATCGAAAATATTCTTCGAATGCATTGGATGCGTGTGGGCTGGAGGCCTTAAATGGTCTGGCTTATCTCCAATTAGTATTGATTTGAATATTGTTAGATCATTTTTGCATACTCCACGCAACTTGTAGGAGCCGAGCTTGCTCGCGAAGGGGCCGTGTCAGTCAACGCAACAGTCGACTGATTTAACGCCTTCGCGAGCAAGCTCTGCTCCTACAAAAGCGGTGGTTTGCCATGCAACCCGACAACGGAGGTCACCCATGGCCCGTCAATCTCTGCTCAGTTTGCCGCTGCCAGCGCCACCGCTGAAAAGCCGACGCTCCTGGCCCAGCATCAACCAACGCCTGTTGCCATGGCTGCTGCCCATCAGTCTGTTCGCTCTATGGTGGCTGGCCGCGCGCAACCAATGGATGAGCGAGCAGATCCTGCCGGCGCCGTCGCTGGTGTGGAACAGCGCCGTCGAGCTGTCGCAAGGCGAGCTGTGGAGCCATTTATGGATCAGCCTGCAACGCTTGTTCTGGGGTTTGCTCGCAGGGATTTCCGCCGGTGCAGTGCTGGGTGCCGCGCTGGGTTTCAGTCGCCGTCTGGAGCGTCTGATTTTCCCGACCTTCGCCGGCCTGGCGCAGGTGCCAACGCTGGCGTGGATTCCGCTGTTCATGGTGTTTTTCGGCATCGGCGAAGTGTTGAAACTGGTGGTGCTGATCAAAGCCATCGTCGTCCCGGTGACCTTGCACACGCTGGTCGGCGTGCGTGACGCTCAGCCGAAACTGCGCGAAGCCGCTGCCGTGTTGCGACTGCCACCGCGCCTGCTGATCCGGCGATTGGTGCTGCCCGCCGCCCTGCCCGCGTTCATGGCCGGTGTGCGTTTGGCGCTGGCCGCCGGCTGGACATCGCTGCTCGCAGTCGAGTTGCTCGCCTCCAGCGAAGGCATCGGTTACCTCATGGTCTGGGCGCGCCAGCTGTTTATGCTCGACATCGTCTTTGTCTGCATCGTGGTGATCGGTTTGATCGGCGTGGCGATGGATCGCGGCATCGGTCTGCTGGATAAAAAACTGGTGCACTGGCCGCACC
This sequence comes from Pseudomonas sp. 18058, assembly GCF_902706155.1. NCBI lineage: Bacteria > Pseudomonadati > Pseudomonadota > Gammaproteobacteria > Pseudomonadales > Pseudomonadaceae > Pseudomonas > Pseudomonas sp. 18058. The sequence goes on along the minus strand of NZ_CACSJY010000006.1, from coordinate 59,640 downwards.
CGGCCACTGCGGAAATTCGTCGCGGCCCACGTTATGAAGGCTGGCAGCGTTTGCAACCGTGGCTGCTGCCGCTGGGCTTGCTCGCGCTTTGGCAACTGGCGAACGATCAACAGTGGGTCGATCCGAATATTCTGGTGAGCCCACTGGCCGTGCTGATTACGGCGTGGGACGGTCTGCTCGATGGCACGTTGATCAACGGCATGGCCCTGAGCCTGGGTCGCACCCTCGGCGGTTTGTTGTTGGGCGGCGGACTCGGTTTGGCCCTCGGCTTGCTGCTGGGCTTGTCACGCACCAGCGAACGTGTGCTCGGCCCGACACTCGCCGCGCTGCGCCAGATCGCGATTTTCGCCTGGGTGCCGCTGCTCACCGCGTGGTTCGGTTTGGGTGAACTGGCGAAGTGGGTGTTCGTCGCCCTCGCCGCATTCTTTCCGCTGTTTATCGCCACGCAACGCAGCGTCGCCAACCTTTCGCCGCAACTCAACGAAGCCGCACAAGTGCTGCGCCTGAGCCTTGGTCAACGCCTGCGCAGACTGGTGCTGCCAGGCGCGGCACCGGGGATTTTCGCCGGTCTGCGCCTGAGCCTGATCTACGCCTGGCTCGGCACCATCGGCGCTGAATATTTCATGCCGTCCAACGGCGGCATCGGCAGCCAGATGATCGGTGCGCAACAACTGCTGCGCATGGATCTGATCATGGCGTGCATGCTCTTCGTCGGCCTCACCGGCGCCCTGCTCAACCTTATTGGCCAACGCCTGGAAATTCGCGCGACCCGCTGGAGACACGCATGAACGCACCCATTGTCAGCTTCACCCACGTAGGCAAATCCTTCGACGTCGACGGTTTCGAACTGGAGGCGATTCGCGAATTCAACCTGGACATCGCCGAGGGCGAATTCGTCGCCATCGTCGGTTCCAGCGGCTGCGGTAAATCCACCTTGCTGCGATTGTTGGTGGGCCTTGATACGCAATTTCGCGGGCAGATCACCGTCGATGGCAAAGCCGTCAGCGGTATCGGCGGCGAGCGCGGCATTGTCTTCCAGGAACACCGTTTATTCCCGTGGCTGACCGTCGCCGACAACATCGGCCTCGGCCTGGTCAACGAGCCGCTGAGTGCTGCACAAAAGCAAAAACGCATCGACGATTTCATCGATCTGGTCGGCCTGCGCGACTTCACCCGCGCCTATCCGCACCAGCTCTCCGGCGGCATGGCACAACGCGTGGCGATTGCTCGCGGCCTCGTCGCCAGCCCAAGAATTCTGCTGCTTGACGAACCCTTCGGCGCGCTCGATGCACTGACCCGCCAGCAAATGCAGGACGAGCTGTTAGCGATCCGCGACCGCGCGAAGATCACCACGATCCTCGTCACCCACGATGTTGAAGAAGCGATCTTCCTCGCCGACCGCGTGGTGGTGATGGAGCCGCGTCCGGGGCGGATCAAGCAAGTGGTCGACATCGCCCTGCCCCATCCGCGCCAGCGCAGCAGTTTCGACTTCCATCAGTTGCGTGAAGAACTGCTGCACGAACTGACCAGTGATGACCATTACCAACCGAGCGTGCCGGTGCAGATCCGCGATCTGCCGCTGACGTTCATTGCCTGCTGAACAGGAGTTTCGCAATGCCGCAACGTCCCAACTTTTTGGTGATTCTGGCCGACGATCTCGGCTTCTCCGACATCGGCGCGTTCGGCGGCGAAATTGCCACGCCGCACCTCGATGCCTTGGCCAATAATGGCCTGCGCCTCACCGATTTTCATACCGCACCGACCTGCTCGCCGACCCGTTCGATGCTGCTCACCGGCACCGATCACCACATCGCCGGCATCGGCACCATGGCCGAGACGCTGACCCCGGATCTGATCGGCAAACCGGGTTACGAGGGTTACCTCAACGACCGCGTCGTCGCGCTGCCCGAGCTGCTGCGCGAGGCCGGTTATCAAACGTTGATGAGCGGCAAATGGCACCTCGGTTTGAAAGCTGAACTGGCGCCGCATGCGCGCGGTTTCGAGCGCTCGTTTTCGCTACTGCCGGGCGCGGCCAACCACTATGGTTTCGAGCCGACCTACGATGAGCAAACGCCGGGCCTGCTGAAATCAACCCCGGCGCTGTACATCGAAGATGACCAGTTTCTCGACGAATTGCCGAAGGATTTCTATTCCTCCGATGCCTTCGGCGACAAGTTGCTGCAGTACCTCAAGGAGCGTGATCAAACTCGGCCGTTCTTCGCTTACCTGCCATTCTCCGCACCGCACTGGCCGTTGCAGGCGCCCGCTGACATCGTCGAGAAATACCGTGGCCGCTATGACGCCGGCCCGGAAGTGTTGCGCCTTGAACGGCTGGAAAAACTCAAAGCCCTCGGCCTGATTGAGCCGGACGTTGAGCCACATCCGCTGATTCAGTTGACCCAGCAGTGGGACGCGTTGAGCGACGAACAAAAACAGATTTCCGCGCGGGCGATGGAGGTCTACGCGGCGATGGTCGAGCGCATGGACTGGAACATTGGCCGGGTCGTCGATTACCTGCGCCAGCAGGGGCAACTCGACAACACGTTCATCCTGTTCATGTCCGACAACGGTGCCGAAGGCGCACTGCTCGAAGCGTTCCCGAAATTCGGCCCGGAACTGGTGACGTACCTCAGCCAGCATTACGACAACAGCCTCGACAACATTGGTCGGGCCAACTCTTACGTCTGGTACGGGCCGAACTGGGCGCAGGTGGCGACCGCGCCGTCACGGCTGTTCAAAGCGTTTACCACCGAAGGCGGGATTCGCGTGCCGGCGCTGCTGCACTATCCGCAGCTGGCGATCAAAGGACAGATCAGCCATGGCTTCGGCACGGTGATGGACATCACGCCGACGATTCTCGATCTGGCCGGCGTGCGTCATCCGGGCAAGCTCTGGCACGGTAAACCGGTGGCGCCATTGCGTGGCAAATCGTGGCTGGGGTTCTTGTCGGGCGAGACCGCGCAGGTGCACGACGAGCACACGGTGACGGGTTGGGAATTATTTGGGCGAAGGGCGATTCGGCAGGGATCGTGGAAAGCGGTGTGGATCCCCGGGCCAGTGGGGCCGGCGACCTGGCAGCTTTATGATTTGAGCAGCGATCCGGGGGAGATTCATGATCTGGCGCTGAGTCAGCCGGAGAAGCTCAGCGCGTTGATCGGGCATTGGCAGCAGTATGTCGAGGAGACCGGGGTGATTTTGAGTGAGTCGCCGTTTCAGCCGGATTGAGGGCAAGATCAAAAGCCCCTCACCCCAGCCCTCTCCCGGAGGGAGAGGGAGCTGACCAAGGTGTCTTTCGCTAAACATCGACCTGTGAAAACCAGTCGATTATGGATTCGACAAAACTCTTTCACGTCGGCGTACTTCCCCAATATCCCCCAATCAGTCCCCTCTCCCTCCGGGAGAGGGCTAGGGTGAGGGCAATTCGTCAGGCCTCCACCACCTCCCCAGACACCGCGATTTCATCCCGACGAACAAACCGGTTCGCCCGCCCAAACGTCCCGAAATCATTAAACCTCACCCCCATCTCGCGCATCACCTTATGCGCCACCGGCACGGTCATCTGGCGGATATAAAACGGCTCCTTCACCACAAAATGATGAATCCCGTGGCTGCTGCCAAAGTTGAAGCAGAACGCCTGCAACGGCCACAACCACCAAGGGTTGAGCACCTGACACTGCTGCAACACATTGCCCAGTTCAACATCGCCGTAGTAATGCATGTTCGAGCTGATGAAGTGCAGGCAAAACGTACGCAAAACATTCGGGCCGATGATCACCACAGCGGCGATATCGATCACCTGCATCACCGACAACGTCGTCGCTGACCATTCAATCGGCGCGCCCAGCAGATACGCGATGCCATTGGCCGCATGAAAACCGAGAAACACATACCACACACCCCAATGCACCAGCGCCAGCGGCGCGTAGACCTTCAACGTGCGTTTGATGATGCTGAACTTGTGCGCCCAGGTCTTGGCTCGCAGCATGCGGATAAACGCCGACATCACGTTGTCGCCAACCATCAGCAAACGCGCAAAACCCCACGGCTCGCCGTTGGTGATCGCGCGCTCCTCCATGTCAGTTTCAGTGCCGGAAACCTTGTGGTGATTGAGGTGCAGATGCCGACGAATCCACGGGTTGATGGTGCTCGGCCGCGCCAGCCACACCAGGCCCATCATCAAATTGTGCGGCACGCGTTGCTTGCGGAAATACATGCTGTGGATCAGGTCGTGCTCCAGCTCATGGGTCAGCGAAGCGAAAAACGCATTGAGCAGCAGGCACGCCCACCACGCCATATGGCCGGTGATGTACAGCGTCGCCGAGCCGATCATCCCGATCAGGGCAAAGGCCAGAATCCCCGCCCCAAGCGCATCCTGATGCTTGAGAATCGGGTAGCGCTCACGCAATTCGACGCCTTTGGCCAGCACCACTTCGCGAATATGTGCTGATCGCTGGGCCGCATTGTGTCGCTGGGGACTTGCAGAAGTACCGTCCATGCTTCCATCCTCGGGTTTATGATGTTCGCATCGTGCCTCGCCAGTGCTTCAATTGCGGTAGCCGAGAACGCCAACCTGTTGACCGGAAGCGCCAATCAGCATGAAGGAACCGACCTCCCTCGCCAGCTGGACCCGTGCCTTGCGCAAACAACTCGATGCGCTGGGGCTGGACAGCATTGCCCTGTGCCAACAGGCCGGGCTTGATCCAAATTTGATGGACGACCCCAACGCGCGCTATCCACTGTCCGGCACCACGCGCCTCTGGGAAATCGCCGTGCAGGTCAGCGGCGACCCGGCGATTGGTTTGCGCGTGTCGCGGTTCGTCAGCCCGACTACTTTCCATGCGCTCGGTTATGCGCTGGTCGCCAGCGGCAGTTTGCGTGAAGTGTTTGAACGCATCGTGCGCTATCACCCGGTGGTCAGCGATGCTCTGGAACTGGAACTGAGCCGCAGCGACGACCGCTATCAATTCCGTCTGAAAATTCCGTCAGGCAATCCGGCGCCAGCCTTCGAAGCCATCGACGCGTTCACCGCGATCTACGTGCGCACTTGCCGCAATCGCCTCGGCCGCGAATATGCGCCACTCGCCGTGTATCTGCGCCGTCCGGAACCAACCGATGCACACCAATGGCACAAAGTCTTCCGCGCCCCGGTGCATTTTGGTTGTGCCGAGGATCGTCTGGAGTTCGCCCTCGTCGACTTCGACAGCCACCTCGACGACGCCAACCCGGAACTCGCTGAACACAATGAGGCAGTGCTCAAACGCACCATGGCCCAGCTCCAGCCGCTGACCTGGGAGCGCAAGGTGCGCGATGCCATCGAAGAACAATTGCCGGAAGGTGAGCCGAGCGCCGAGCGAATTGCTCAAGCGTTGCATTTGAGTTTGCGCAGTTTGCAACGGCATCTGGCGGATGAGGGTTGTCGCTTCGACACACTGCTCAACGAGAGCCGCGAGAACCTGGCGCTGCTGCACCTGCGGGATCCGCAGTGTTCGTTGAGTGAGGTGAGTTATTTGCTCGGGTTCGCCGACACCAGCAGCTTCAGCCGCGCGTTCAAGCGCTGGACGGGGATGACGCCGGGGCAGTTTCGCGATGGGTTGCGTTGATCGTCAGCCTTTAGCCAGACTGCGTTCCATACCGGATGACCATTGTTCGATCATCGCAGCACCCATCGCGGCGAACGCCGGATGACTGGCGCCGTACTCCGCCATTTCGCCCATTGCCACCTGCATACCGTTAGCGACTTGCTGCAGTAATTCATTGCAACGCGCCTCCGTCAGATTGCAGGCCGTACGACCGAACCGCATCAGCATTTTGTGCTTGGGCCAAGCCTTCGAGCCACCCAAGAGCAACGCCATACTGTCGTTCTTTATGTAGACCGATGTGGTGATGATGTCGTATGCGGGCGCGAGTCTGATTGTCGATTCCTCGCCGCAGCTTTCGTAAAGCACGCCGAAGTTTTTGAGATGAGCGTCGCCGTTTTTCACGCCTGCGGACAAAGCCACAATCTTGAAAAATGCTTCCAGCGCCAGATTGAGCAATGCAGGCGAAACAAACGCTTTGATCTGCCGGGCCGCGCCTTCGTAAGAGCCGTCGTATTTGGCTTTCGACGGCCAACCGTTGAGCACGCAGAAGTCCTCAAAACCCAGGTAGCCCGTAGCGCTCAAATCAAAGCGCTCGATAACCAGAAACCTGCCATGTTCGCTGAGCTCGAAGTTCGGCACGTCTAGCCCGCAGTGTTGCGCGGCACGCATGCAGAAGTATTCGTTGGTCGCCAAGTGCGGATATTCATCAGCCCGAAAAGCTTTGACCAAATGGGTCGATCCCCGATGCGTCAGACGATCAATCGCAGCCGCACTGTCACGTACCAGCACTTTAGGCTGCACCCCGGACACTCCGGAATACTGGCCATAGGTTTGCAACAGATCCTCGAACAGGCCTTGCGCACCATCGTGCACCAGCAGATCGGCCAGCGACGTTTCAGGCGGGCGATCCGTCATCGATGGGCTGGCAATGGATAACCGACCGAGCTGATAGGGCCCGACAATGGCCAGCAATGCAAAGTCATCGAAGCCGCGAACTGCTTTGCTGAAACGCCGAACCAGCTCATCACGAAGGGCGCCTTCGGGCAGATTCATCTCGAAAACCGGATGAATGCCATGCTCCCAACGATAACTCTCCAGGCGGGACGGCATTGTCAGTGACACGGCATTTTCAGCACTGATTTCTTCGCGGTAACTGAAGACGCTGTCGACTCGATCTTGCCCGCGCGCCAACGTTCCCACCGCTTGCCCGCCGACACAGACGTTTAATCTATCCGACAACTCAGTCATGGAAATTAACCTGTTGCAGCGTATCGAGTGTCGGTCGACGAGACTGACGTAGAACCGCAGTCAGCTCATAGCCAAACCCGTTGAGGATCGCTTCGACTTTGCGTAGGCCGATTTCCGAAATGGTGTTGTTTTCGATCCCCGAAATCGTCGCGCGGCTCATTCCGTATTGCTGAGCCAGTGCCTGCTGGGTCATTTTGTTCGCCTTGCGCAGGGCTTTGATCAACTCGCCAAGCTGTTCCATACGGTATCCTGCATCAAATACGGTGCAAATTTAGATATATGTTTAATTTGCATCGCATTTGATGCACTCACTGAACAAGATTAGCCTAGTTCCCAGTGATCACGAAGCAATTACTTGCTCACCACAAATCCCAGCTCAAAAACAGTGCCGTCAGCATCACTGCTTACCCGCACCTGTCCCCCATGCAACTGCATGATCGACTGCACGATCGCCAACCCCAACCCACCCGAATCCCCCGGTTCTGCCCGTGAAGGATCGACGCGGTAGAAGCGGTCGAACAGTTTGCTCAGATGCGCCTGCGCAATCGCCGGGCCATGGTTGTGCACTTGCAACCAGCACTCACCCGGCTCGTCGCGGCGACGCAGACTGATCACCGATCCTTGATCGGCATGACGCACGGCATTTGCCAGCAGATTGCCGAGCGCCCGTTGCAACAGTTGCTGATCGGCAAGCAGTTCACCGTGCAGTTGATTGTCGAGCCGCACGTCACGGTCATCCGCCAAGGCTTCAAAGTAATCACACAGCTCACCGCCAACGCTGTGCAAATCCAGGGTTTGCAGATTCAGCGCGCGTTCGGCCTGTTCTGCCCGGGCGAGGAACATCAGGTTTTCCGCCATGCGTTTGAGCCGTTCGAACTCTTCCATGTTCGAGGCCAGCACTTCCTGATATTCCTCGGCGCTGCGCGGATGATTCAGCGCCTGGCCGTTACTGGCGAGCAAGGTGTGCAACGGCGTGCGGATTTCGTGGGCGAGGTCGGCGGAGAACTGCGACAGGCGCTGCACGCTGTCGTCCAGTCGCGCGAGCATGCCGTTGAGCGCTTGCACCGGTTCAAGCAATTCTGCCGGCGTGCCATTGGCAGGCAGGCGTTGATCAAGGCTCCGCAGATCGATGCCGCGCACCGCTTCGCTCAACTGCCGCAACGGTTGCAGGCCCCGGCGCAGCAAGAGCAAGCCCAAGGCAAAAGCGAGCAACGCACCGAGGCCAACCGACAGGTACAAGCGCATGCGATAACTGCCGAGCATCTGCTCACGCTCGCTCAGCACTTTGCCGGCAATGACCGTCAGCGGCTCGCCGTTCGGCCCCTGCGCTTCGCCGGACAACAGCGCCAGTTCAGCACCGTCCGGCGCTTGCCACGTGAGTACATCGGGACGCTGCGGCGTTTGCTCGCGGGGGATGGCGTTCAGTGCGGGCAACTCGCGTTGCCGTGGATTGATCGCGATCACGCTCGATCCGTCGGCGCGGCGCACCAGCAACAGGCTGTCGAGATTGCCGAGCATGTTCTGATACAGCCGAGGCCGCGCCTGCAAAGCGCCGAGGCTGTCGCTGTCGGCGAGCAAGGCGCGCACTTGCTCCAGTCGACCGAGCAACGCGAGGTCGTCGCGGTAGGCGATTTCCGAGGCCAGCGAGCGGTAGAGAAACACGCCAATCGCGCTCAGCACCAAGGCGCAAACAATCGCGAACGCCAGCGCCAGTCGCCAGGCGATCGACTTAGAGCGCATCGTCCAGCGCTTCCAGTTGATAACCGACACCGCGCACGGTGTGGATGAGTTTGGGCATGTACGGATCATCGACTTTCGAGCGCAAACGCCGCACGGCGACTTCGACCATGTTGGTGTCGCTGTCAAAATTCAGGTTCCACACCTGCGAGGCGATCAGCGTGCGCGACAGCACTTCGCCCTGGCGACTGGCGAGCAATTGCAGCAGGGCGAACTCCTTGTTGGTCAGGGCGATGCGCTGGCCATTGCGGCTGACGCGGCGGCGCAGCACATCGATTTCCAGATCGGCGATGCTGTACGACTCGGCTTCGCGCATCGGCCCGCGTCGCAGCAAGGTGCGCACGCGCGCGAGCAGTTCGGCGAAGGCGAAGGGTTTCAGCAAGTAATCGTCGGCGCCCAGTTCGAGGCCGCGCACACGGTCTTCGATGGCGTCCTTGGCGGTGAGGAACAGCACCGGCGTGGCGCCGCGCTGGCGGATCAGCTGCAGCAATTGCCAGCCATTGAGGCCGGGCAGCATCACGTCGAGGATGATCAGGTCATATTCCTGCTGCTCGATAAAGTAGCGCCCATCGAGGCCATTGAGCGCCACGTCCACGGCAAAACCCGACTCGCCCAGGCCCTTGGCGAGGAAATTTGCGGTTTTGGCTTCATCTTCTACGACCAGCAAACGCATGGCACACCTCGATTGATAGGCACACAGGCTAGGCGCCTTCGGCGACGTTGCCCATTACAAACTTGTAATCCAACTGACGAGGTTCTGACGAAGACCGCCGATTAAGGTGACGGCCTTCGCTTCTGGAGCTTGTCCATGACCCTGAAATTCTTGCTCGCCAGCCTGACCCTCGGCCTCAGCGCCGGGGTTTACGCCAGCCCGGAACTGCCGCGTCACGCTGACCTCGACCTGAAAACCGCACGTCTGCTCGCCGACACCGCCGTGGCCAATTGCACCGGCACGGTGTCGGTGTTCGATCGCGGCGGCAACTTGCTGGTGACCTTGCGCGGCGACGGCGTCGGCCCGCATAACACCATTGCCAGCCAACGCAAGGCGTACACCGCGCTGTCGACCAAAACCGCCACTCGACTGTTCGCCGAGCGCGCTCGCAGCAATCCGGAAACCGCCAACCTCAACACCCTCGACGAATTGTTGTTGCTCGGCGGCGGTATTCCGCTGTTCCTCGGCACTGAACTAGTGGGCGCCATGGGCGTGGCCGGTTCCGGCGGCGGTGAGCAAGACGAAAAATGTGCGATCAAGGCTGCCGAGAAAACCGGCCTGGCCACCACCCGTTCCCAATAAGGAGATGCATCGATGAATACTTTGCGCATGACTTTCGCCGCGCTCGGCCTGAGTGCTTTCTCAAGCCTGGCGCTGGCCGCTGGCAACCCGTTGAGCGTGCACGTGCTCAATCTGGAGAACGGCCTGCCGTCGCCGGGCATCAACGTGACTTTGGAGAAGCACGTTGGTCAGGACTGGCAGCCGCTGGCTCAGGGCACCACCAATGAACAAGGACGCATCGCCGAGCTGTTCCCGGCCAAGCAGCCTTTTGAGGCGGGTGAATACCGCGTGGTGTTCAAGACTGGCGAGTACTTCAAGAAGGTCAAGCACGACACGTTCTTCCCGGAGATTCCGGTGATCTTCGAGGTAAAACAGACCGATCAGCATTACCACATCCCGCTGCTGCTCAGCCCGTACGGTTTCTCGACCTATCGCGGCTCGTAAAATAAACACAGATCCTTTGTTGGAACTGGCAACTGTGGCGAGGGGATTTATCCCCGATGGACTGCGCAGCAGTCCCATTTTCAGGGCCGCTGCGCGCCCCAGCGGGGATAAATCCCCTCGCCACAAGTATGGGTTTCCACTGTGGATAATGTGGCGCCGTTAGATTGTGGCCAGGGCGCGCAATCGCGTGGCATCAAGGATTTCGATCTCGCCGTACCCGAGCCCGATAATTCCTTGCCCCTGCAAATCCTTGAGGATCTGGTTGGTGGTCTGCCGCGACAGCGACAGCATCGACGCCAACTGCTCTTGCGGCAGTTGCAGCACCCGGCGTGGCGCGTCGAGTTCGCCGTAGCCTTCGGCGATCATCAGCAAGCGATGCGCCAGACGCGCCGGGGCTGGCAGCAGGCTCAGTTGTTCCAGGTTGATAAAGGTCAGACGCAGTTTGTGGCTCATCAGCAGCGCCAGATGTCGCCAGTACACCGGGTTCTCATCCAGCAATTTCAGCAACGTCGCCTGCGGAATATTCAGCAGCAGGCACGGCCCCACAGCATAAGCATCATGGGTACGCGGCTGCCCGTCGAACAGGCAGATTTCGCCAAACCAATGCGGCGCCTCCACCAGACTCAACAGCGCCTCTTTGCCCTGCTCACTCACCGCACCAATGCGCACCGCGCCTTCGAGCACCGCGTACAAACCGCACGGCGCATCGCCACGCTGGAACAAGCGCTGTCCCGCCGTCAGCCGCCGCTCCCGGGCAGCCGCCAGCAAGCTATCCTGAAAGGACACCGGCAGATGACTGAACCACTGGCCGTTCATCAGCCGTGAACGAATTTGCATAAACACTCCTGGATTGTCGCCTGCCTGACAGAGCGAACCCTGATCCCGAGGGATGATGCGATCAACCCTACCGGAGGAACAACAATGAAAAGCCTCGTCGACCATCTCAGTCAATACGCCGCCTACCACCGTGATCCGCGCAACATCGCCAGCCACTTTATCGGCATTCCGCTGATTGTGGTGGCTGTGGCGGTTTTGTTGTCGCGGCCGGAATGGTCGCTTGGCGGGTTGTGGATATCTCCAGCCGTTATCGTGGCGCTGGCCTCGGCGTGGTTTTACCTGAGACTGGAAGTGAAGCTCGGCGTATTGATGACCGCGCTGATGGGCCTGTCGGTCTGGGCCGGGCACGTCTTGGCGCAGCAGAGCACCGTGGTCTGGCTGAGCAGCGGGCTGGCGATGTTTGTGGTGGGCTGGGTGATCCAGTTTGTCGGCCATCACTATGAAGGGCGCAAACCGGCGTTTGTCGATGATGTGTCGGGGCTGATTGTCGGGCCGTTGTTTGTGGTGGCCGAGTTGGCGTTCATGCTCGGGATGCGGCATGAGTTGAAAGAGCAGATCGAGGCGCGGGCGGGGGTTGTGCGAGTCAATCCGAATCGTGCGGCTGTCTAGACCGCATTCGCGAGCAGGCTCGCTCCCACAGAGATTTTGGTTGTTCCGATCGTTCCCACGCTCTGCGTGGGAATGGCGCCATGGACGCTCCGCGTCCACTGTGACGCGGAGCGTCACGGGATGCGTTCCCACGCAGAGCGTGGGAACGATCAGTTAAAGGCTGGCGATTTTCTGCCAGACCTTCGGCTTGAAGAACAGGGTTTCACCCTTGGCCAAGCCGATCAGGCTGTCGTGGTCTTTCACCACTTCAGCCTCGATCAAATCAGTCTGCCCCTCAACCTTCAACGTCACCCGCGTGGTCGCGCCCAACGGCCGGATATCACGCACCTCTGCCGCGTGGTGATCTTCCAGTTCGTGTTTGGACAGCGACACTTCATGCGGACGGAATAGCACGTGATTGTCGTCGCTCAACAGCAAGCGGTTCGAATCGCCGAGGAAGTGATAAACGAAATCGCTGGCCGGGTTTTCGTAGACGTCACCCGGTGAGCCGATCTGCTCGATCACGCCTTTGTTCATCACCACGATGCGGTCGGCGACTTCCATCGCCTCTTCCTGGTCGTGGGTCACGAACACCGAGGTCAGGTTGATGTCTTCGTGCAGACGCGCCAACCAGCGGCGCAATTCCTTACGCACCTTGGCATCAAGGGCGCCGAACGGCTCATCCAGCAGCAACACTTTCGGCTCCACCGCCAAGGCGCGGGCCAGGGCGATACGCTGACGCTGACCACCGGACAACTGCTCCGGATAACGATCCGACAGCCAATCCAGCTGCACCATGTTCAGCAGTTCGTGAACCTTGACCGCGATCTGGCTTTCGCTCGGGCGCTGGTTTTTCGGTTTCATGCGCAGGCCGAACGCGACGTTGTCGAACACGGTCATGTGGCGGAACAACGCGTAATGCTGGAACACGAAACCGACGTTACGATCACGCACGTCGTGGCCGGAAACGTCTTCACCGTGGAAAACGATGTTGCCGTTATCCGGGGTTTCCAGACCGGCAATGATCCGCAGCAGCGTGGTCTTGCCGCAGCCCGACGGGCCGAGCAGCGCGACCAGTTCACCGCTGTGAATGTCCAGGCTGATGTTGTCCAGCGCCTTGAACGCATTGAAATTCTTGCTGACGTTACGCACTTCGATCGACATGAATTATTCCTCCGCGGCGCTGGCGCGCAGGCGGTTGATACGGTTTTCGCTCCACTGCTTGAGCAGCAGGATGAAGAGCGCCAGGATCAGCAACAGGCTCGCCACCGCGAACGCGGCCACGTGGTTGTATTCGTTGTAGAGGATCTCGACGTGCAGCGGCAAGGTGTTGGTCACCCCGCGAATGTGCCCGGAAACCACCGACACCGCACCGAATTCCCCCATGGCCCGCGCGGTACACAGCACCACGCCATAGATCAGGCCCCACTTGATGTTCGGCACGGTGACATGCCAGAACATCTGCCAGCCATTGGCGCCGAGCAGTCGCGCGGCTTCTTCTTCCTGCGTGCCTTGTTCCTGCATCAGCGGGATCAGCTCACGGGCCACAAACGGCACGGTGACGAAGATCGTCGCCAGCACGATGCCCGGCAAGGCGAAGACGATCTGGATGTCGTGATCCTGCAGCCATGGCCCGAACAGGCCCTGCGCGCCGAACATCAGCACGTAGACCAGACCGGCGATCACCGGCGACACCGAGAACGGCAGGTCGATCAGCGTCACCAGCATGCTCTTGCCGCGGAACGAGTATTTGCTCACGCACCACGCGGCGCTGACGCCGAACACCAGGTTCAGCGGCACCGAAATCAGCACGGCGAACACGGTGAGTTTCAGTGCCGACAGTGCATCCGGTTCAAAGATCGCGGTGAAAAATGCGCCGAGGCCATTCTTCAAACCCTGCGATACGACGATGAACAACGGCAGCAGCAGAAACAGGAAAAAGACCAGCCAGCCAAGGCCGATCAGGACTCTGCGCGAAGTGGCACTGCCACGGCGTGCAGCGTTGGCCGAAGAGGCGGCCGCAATAGACGATTGGGACATTGTTCGCGCCTCCTTATGGGGTTTCGATGCGCCGCTGCAGCAAGTTGATCAGCAGCAACAGGACGAAGGAAACCACCAGCATCAACACGCCGATAGCGGTGGCGCCGGTGTAATCGTATTGGTCGAGTTTGACCATGATCAGCAGCGGCAGGATCTCGGTTTTCATCGGCATGTTGCCGGCGATGAAAATCACCGAACCGTACTCGCCAACGCCACGCGCGAACGCCAGGGCAAAACCGGTGAGCCAGGCAGGCAGCAGCGCGGGAACGAGGATGTGGCGGAACACCTGCAAAGGCTTCGCACCGAGGCACGCGGCGGCTTCTTCGACTTCACGAGGGATGTCGGCCAGTACCGGCTGCACCGTGCGCACCACGAATGGCAGTGTGACGAAGGTCAGCGCGAGGGTGATACCGAGCGGGGTGTAAGCGATTTTGAAACCGAGGTCAGCGGCGAATTGCCCGACCAGGCCGGCCGGCGCGTACAGCGCGGTCAACGCAATACCGGCAACAGCGGTCGGCAGCGCGAAGGGCAGATCGATCATCGCGTCGATCACCTTGCGCCCCGGGAACGTGTAACGCACCAGCACCCAAGCCAGCAGCGTGCCGATGATGCCGTTGATGATCGCGGCACACAGCGCGGTGCCGAAGCTCAGCTTCAATGCCGCCAGCACGCGCGGTGCGGAGATGATCGCCCAGAACTGATCCCAGGTGAGTTGAGCGGCGTGGACGAACATCGCCGCCAGCGGGATAAGCACAATCAGGCTGAGGTACACCAAGGTGTAACCCAGCGTCAGCCCGAAGCCGGGTATGACGGGGGAGATACGACGCGACATAAAAGTCCTTGGTTAAAAAGCGATCCGCTGAACGCATCAATGTGGGAGCAAGCCCTGTGGTGAGGGGATTTATCCCCCATGGGCAGCGAAGCTGCCCCAAAACCAGAAAATGCGGTGTATCAAATACACCGCATACCAGGGTTTTGCGACTGCTTCGCAGCCGGTCGGGGATAAATCCCCTCACCACAAAAGCCCGCTCCCACATTTACCGCGCCTGAGCATCAGGCTCGTGGTGTGGCTGAAGTCAGATTACTGCGCCTGATAAATCTGGTCGAACACGCCACCGTCGTTGAAGAATTTCGGTTGCGCAGTTTTCCAGCCGCCGAAGTCTTTGTCGATGGTCACCAGATCCAGTTTCGGGAACTGCTGGGCGTATTTGGCGGCGACTTCTTTGTCACGCGGACGGTAGAAGTTTTTCGCGGCGATTTCCTGACCGGCCGGGCTGTACAGGTGTTTCAGATACGCTTCGGCGATCTGCTCGTTGCCTTTTTTCTCGGCATTCTTGTCGACCACGGCCACTGGTGGCTCAGCGAGGATCGACAGCGAAGGCACGACGATGTCGAACTTGTCGGCACCGCCGTCTTCTTTCAGGGCCAGAAACGCTTCGTTTTCCCAGGCCAGCAACACGTCGCCCTGACCGTTGTTGACGAAAGTAATGGTCGAACCGCGCGCACCGGTGTCGAGGATCGGCACGTGCTTGAACAGGGTCTGTACGTATTCTTTAGCTTTGGCTTCGTCACCGCCGTTGGCTTTCAGGCCGTAGGCCCACGCGGCGAGGAAGTTCCAGCGCGCACCGCCGGAGGTTTTCGGGTTCGGCGTGATTACCGAGACGTCGTTCTTGACCAGATCGCCCCAGTCCTTGATGCCTTTCGGGTTGCCCTTGCGTACCAGGAAGACGATGGTCGAGGTGTACGGCGTGCTCGCTTCCGGCAGACGCTTCTGCCAATCGGCCGGCAGGGTCTTGCCGAGTTTGGCGATTTCATCAATGTCGCCGGCCAGAGCCAGAGTCACCACGTCAGCGCGCAGACCGTCGATCACCGCGCGGCCCTGCTTGCCCGAACCACCATGGGATTGCTGGATTTTCACGGTGTCGCCGGCATGATCTTTCTGCCAGAACTTGATGAACTCGGCGTTGTAGTCCTGATACAGCTCGCGCGTCGGGTCATACGACACGTTGAGCAGCTCGTAATCCTTGGCAACGGCAGAACCGGCAAACACAGCGCTGGCCAGAGCGGCCAAAGCGTAACGGCGAATCGACGACATGGTGAAAGCTCCTGGAATTCGGGTGGTGGCTTTTTCTTATGACTATCTGGAATCGGGTGTGCCGGCTAAATATCGCAGCCTTCGGCAGCTCCTACACACAGCCCCCTGTAGGAGCTGCCGCAGGCTGCGATCTTTTGATCTTCACTCAGCCCGGTTGCTTACCCGGTTGCTGCAAACGGAATTTCTCTTTGCGTTCGATCTGCACGACTTGCGCGTTGTGCACAGTGATCTCCACCGCGCCAAATCGCAGATCGCGCAGAGCGCTCTGGATTTCACGCAAAATGGTGGTTTCGTCCTGACCGTCAACGCTGCGAAGGGATGCGCTCATGGTGCTGCTCCTTTGAATGGGATATGCCTGGCAGTGGGCGGCACTGCGTTCGGCGTGGGAGCAATATAAGAGAGGCGCGGATATTCTTAAAAAGACTATTTAAGAATGTTTATATAACTGAAAAACATTATGTGGCGGGGCAAGGGTTTGCACCGATCTGTGAGCGACAGATAACCCTGTGGCGAGGGGATTTATCCCCGTTGGGTTGCGAAGCGACCCTGAAAATTTGGGGACTGCTGCGCAGTCCAACGGGGATAAATCCCCTCACCTCAGGTTTTGTATTCACCTCAGGTTTTGTGTGCACCCAGGTTTTTTGTCAGCTGTCAGCCAATAACAGGTGCTTTCATCCAATCAATCTCCAACGCCGGCACCGGCCGCCCAAACCAATACCCCTGCCCCAGATCACATGCCTGCTCCAGCAAAAACACGGCCTGTTCCGCCTGCTCGATCCCTTCCGCATGCACCTGCATGCCCATGCTCCGCGCCAGCGCGATAATCACCCGGACAATCGCCGCGTCGTCCTCATCCCACGGCAAACCTGCAACAAATCCCTGATCGATCTTCAATTTCTGCACCGGCAAACGCTTGAGCCGCAACAGCGACGAATAACCGGTACCGAAATCATCAATCGCCAGACGAATCCCCAACTCACGCAAGCGGTGCATCTGCTCCAGCGCCACTTCCGGATCGTCCATCACCGCGCTCTCTGTAACTTCCAGCTCCAGATACGCCGGATCCAGCCCAGTATCGCGCAGCACCTGTGCCACTTGTTGATACAGCTCACGCCGCGCAAACAATCGTGACGAAACATTTACCGCGACAAACGACAGCACCACCCCGGCCCGCTGCCACTCGCACATTTGCTGGCAAGCCTGCTGCATCACCCAGGCATCGATTTCGGCGATCAACCCGGTGCGCTCGGCAATCGGAATGAATTCCGCCGGCGACACCAGTCCACGCTGCGGATGCTGCCAGCGCACCAGCGCTTCTACGCCGATCAGGCGACTGCTTTTCAGGTCATGCACCGGTTGGTAGTAGACGCGCAGCTCTTGCAGTTCCAGCGCGCGGCGCAGTTCGAAAGCGATTTCGACCCGTTGCTGAGCGTGAGCGGTGAGTTCTTCGGTGTACAAGGCGTAACCGTTGCGCCCGCTGTTCTTGGCTTTGAACAGTGCGGCATCGGCGTTGCGCAGCAGTTGTTCCGCGCTCAAGGCATCGCTGGGGAACAGGCTGATGCCGATGCTGGCATTGATGAACAGTTCGTGGCCGTCGATGCAGAACGGTTCTTTGCAGCCATCGAGAACGCGCTGGGCCAGCGCCGCCGCTTGCGCAGGCTGTGGACAACTTTCCGCGAGCACCGCGAACTCGTCACCACCGAGCCGCGCCAGGGTGATGCCGGGGCCGAACAGTTCCTGCAACCGCGCCGCCACCGCTTTGAGTAGCCGATCACCGACGTTATGCCCGAGGCTGTCGTTGATCATCTTGAAGAAATCCAGATCGATCAGCAGCAGCGCACAGCCACGTTTGTGGGTCTGCGCAGAGGTCAGCGCTTGCTCTGCGCGGTCGCTGAACAGCAGGCGATTGGGCAGATCAGTCAATGGGTCGTGGTGGGCGAGGCGTTTGAGTTCGTGCTCGGAATCCTTGATCGCGGTGATGTCGGAGAACACCGCCACGTAATGGCTGACCTCACCGCGATCATCGTGAATGACGCGGATGGTTTGCCATTGTGGATAAATCTCGCCGCTCTTACGGCGGTTCCAGATTTCGCCGCTCCACTCTTCCTGCGATGCCAACGTGGCGAACATCGCCTGATAGAAGCCCGGCGGATGGTGGCCGGACTTGAACAGGCTCGGGCGCTGACCGATAACTTCTTCACGCTGATAACCGGTGATCTCGATGAAGGCGCGGTTAACGTGGACGATCAGCCCCTGACGATCAGTGACCAGCACGCCTTCGCGTGTGCAATCGAACACGGCCGCCGCCTGCCGCAGACGCTCGCGATCAGCGTGCCGTTCGCGCAACCGCGCTCCGATACCGAGAAACTCACACAAACGTGCGCGCGCCAGAAAAATCAGCCCGGCGCTGACCGCCGCAAACAGATAACCGTTGATCAGTTGCCAACGAGCAAGATCGACGGAGTTATCGAAGAAATTGTTTAATAAATAATCAGAACCTTGCAACCAGACAGCGGCAAGCACGAGATAGAGCAGCGCTGCACGCAAGGCATCGCGATAAGTGGCAGACATTCGGCTGTCCATGTCCCTACAAAAAGGTTGGAATTATAGGCCAAGTAACATCCAGCGACTCTTATCTGAAAGGGCGACTGGTTTTATCTGTGTGCTTAGTGATAATGCAACGGCTGTTTTTATCTTTATCGAGGGCCCTATAGCCTATGTGGTACGAAGGTTTTCTTGGCTTGTCGGCCTGGTCTCTGGTCGCGGTCACCCTGCTGATGACCCACGTGACGATTGTAGCCGTCACCGTCTATCTGCACCGTTATTCGGCCCATCGCTCGCTGGAGCTGAATGCTGGCCTGAAACATTTCTTCCGTTTCTGGCTGTGGCTGACCACGGCGCAGAACACCCGCGAGTGGACAGCCATCCACCGTAAACACCATGCCAAGTGCGAAACCGAAGACGACCCGCACAGCCCGGTCATCAAGGGTCTTTCCACCGTGTTGCGTACCGGCGCCGAGTTGTACCGCGCCGAAGCGCAGAACCCGGAAACCCTGCGCATCTACGGCAAGAACTGCCCGGAAGACTGGATCGAACGCAATGTCTACAGCCGTTATCCGCTGCTGGGCGTGGCGATCATGGGCGTTATCGACCTGATGCTGTTCGGCACCATCGGCATCACCATCTGGGCGATCCAGATGATGTGGATCCCGGTGTGGGCCGCTGGCGTCATCAACGGTCTGGGCCACGCTGTCGGCTATCGCAACTTCGAATGCCGCGACGCGGCGACCAATCTGGTGCCGTGGGGCATCCTGATCGGCGGCGAAGAACTGCATAACAACCATCACACCTACCCGAACTCGGCCAAGCTGTCGGTGAAGAAGTGGGAGTTCGACCTCGGTTGGGCGTGGATCAAAGTCTTCAGCTTCTTCCGTCTGGCCAAGGTTCAGCGCGTTGCACCGATCGCCCACCGTGTCGAAGGCAAGGGCAATCTGGACATGGACACCGCGATGGCGATCCTCAACAACCGCTTCCAGATCATGGCCCAGTACCGCAAATTGGTGATCGGCCCACTGGTTCAGCAAGAACTGGCCAAGGTCGATCACTCGGTGCGTCACCAGTTCCACCGGGCCAAGCGCCTGCTGTCGCGGGAAACCAGCCTGCTGGAAGACCGTCACCACTTGCGCATCCAGAACATGCTCGAGCACAGCCAGGCACTGAAGGTGATTTACGAAAAACGCCTGGCCCTGCAGCAGATCTGGGTCAAGACCAGCTCCAATGGACACGACATGCTCGCCGCCATCAAAGAGTGGGTTCACGAAGCGGAAGCCAGCGGCATCCAGTCTCTGCGCGACTTCGCCGGCCAGTTGAAAACCTACTCCCTGCGCCCTACTGCCTAAACACCGGCCCCAAGTAGGAGCTGCCGCAGGCTGCGATCTTTTGATTCTGTTTGTTGAAATCAAAAGATCGCAGCCTCGTTTCACTCGACAGCTCCTACAGGTGTGCCGCGATGGCCACTTGGCAGGATCCGGTAAAAACCGGGAACTTCGCCCAAAATCCCCTATCTCAAAGACACTTCGCCATCCCGGCGGGCTGTTCTGTGGCCGTTGTCGATTGCGGCACGCCCTTTGAGACTTGTGCCGATGGTCAATAACAACCAAAAAGACTCATCTTTCCCGCAGTGGCCCGAAGCCGCGCAAACCCTCATGGCCTTGATGCACGCCCAAGGCGAAGTCGCCCGCTTAAGCGAACGCGAACAGCTGTTCAGCTCGCTGCTGGTCAGTGTCAACGCGGTGCTTTGGGCGTTTAACTGGGAAACCCGTCAGGTGCTGTACGTCAGCCCCGCGTATGAACGGATTTTCGGCCGCTCCGCCGGCCTTCTCCTCGCCGACTACAACCAGTGGCGCGACAGCATCTACCCCGACGACCTCGAATACGCTGAACGCAGCCTCGCCGAAGTCCTGCACAAGGGCGCGGTGGAAGATCGCGAATACCGCATCATCGCCGCCGATGGCCAGATCCGCTGGCTCAGCGACAAATGCTTTATCAACCGTCAGGACGATAGCGGACAACCGGTGATCATCGTCGGCATTGCCGAAGACATCACCGAAAAGAAGCAGATGGAAACCGAGCTGCATCGTCTGGCGACCACCGACGTGCTGACACAAAGCAGCAACCGCCGACACTTCTTCGAATGCGCCCACCGCGAGTTTGAAGAGGCGCGGCTGCAAGGTTCGCCGATGGCGTTTCTGTTGCTGGACATTGATGACTTCAAAGTGATCAACGACAGCTACGGGCATCCGGAAGGCGACAACGTGTTGCAGCGAGTCGCCGAGTGCGGGCGCGGCTCGCTACGACGCGGCGATCTGTTCGGGCGGATTGGCGGGGAGGAATTTGCGGCTGTGTTTCCAGGGTGCGCGCCGGACATGGCGATGCAGGTCGCGGAACGCTTGCAACAGGAGATTCAACGTCTGAGTTTCAACCACGATGGCCAGACCTTCAGCATCACCGTGAGCCAGGGCCTGACCAGCCTCACCGACGAAGATGACAGCCTCGACAGCCTGTTCGCCCGCGCGGATGCAGCGATGTACGAAGCCAAGCGCCAAGGCAAGAACCGCATTATCTCTGCCTGAACACGAACTCCAATATCAACACAAAACCCTGTGGGAGCGGGCTTGCTCGCGAAAGCGGTGTGTCATTTAACGATGATGTAACTGACACCACGCCTTCGCGAGCAAGCCCGCTCCCACATGAATTTCGCGGTGTATCAAAGTTACTTACGCATCCGCATCAGCTCCGGCAAGCCGATCTTGAGCAGCCGTGCCGCGCGGCTTTTCGCCAGCTCTTCGATGCCTTCATGCTCAGTCAGAAGCCTCGACAGCCTGTTCGCCCGTGCGGATGCAGCGATGTACGAAGCCAAGCACCAAGGCAAGAACCGCATTATCTCTGCCTGAATATTCGATTTGAAATGCGAACCTGTGGCGAGGGGATTTATCCCCGATGGGGTGCGAAGCGCCCCCTTTTTTGATTTAAAAAGAGGGGGGACTGCTGCGCAGTCCATCGGGGATAAATCCCCTCGCCACAAAGGCCCGACTCTTACAAGTATGGTGTGGGCGGGTTACTTACGCATCCGCATCAGCTCCGGCAAGCCGATCTTGAGCAGCCGTGCCGTGCGGCTTTTCGCCAATTCTTCTATGCCTTCATGCTCAGTCAGGTGCGCCATCTGCGCCGCCATGTTCATCACCAGCGCTTCACGGGAATACACCCCGCCACCGAGTTGATACACCGCCGCAATCAGCTCACGCAGCTCCAGTGGCAAGCGCCAACGCGTGCGCAGTGCCGATCCATACGCCGCACCAAATTCCGCCAGCGCCTCACCAACCTCCTCCAGCTCATCCAGCGCCCCACCGGCCTGCTGCCATTCCTGCAAACAACGCAGCAACGCCAGATCACCCAACCGATGCAGCATCCCCGCGCAGTAGCAGCGCTCCTGATCCAGATCGAGCAAACGCGCCAACGTGCGCGCGTATTCAGCGGTGTGCAACGACAGCCCCCAATAACGCTCGGCATAATCCGCCAGACACGGATCGCTGAGCCTGGCGCTACGCTTGAGCGCCAGCCCCAGAATCAAATTCATGCTCTGCCCGGTACCGAGCCGGTGCAGTGCCTGCGCCAATGTCTGCACTGGCGCGCCATGGTGTTGCGCGGCGCTGTTGGCGGCAGCGATCAACACGGCAGTGATCTGCGGATCGGTTTTTATCTCATCTTCGAGCACCTTCAGATCCAGCCCGCCAGGGTTGAGGCTGCGCTTCACCGCCACTTGCACATCGGTCATCAGCGGCGCGCCGTCAGCCTGCTCACGGCGTCGCTCGAGAAACACCGACAGCGTCATACCCGGCGCCAGCGCCGGCACTTCGCAGAACACCTCTTCCCCGGCATTGAGCAGCAACCCCTGCAAACGCTGGGTCAGGCTTTCCATGTTCAGCGGTTTGGTCAGATACGCTGTCGGCGCCAGCGGAATCGCTTCGCGCACGCTGGCGCTGTCGTTGCGGCTGCTCATCAGAATGAACGGCAGCGGCGGATTGCGTTTGCGCTGCCGCACGCTGCGCAGCACATTCAGACCATCGACGCCGGGCAGCTCCCAGTCGACGATCGCGAGGTCATACGGCACTTCGCTGAGCAACGACATCGCTTGTTGACCATCGGCGCACAGATCCAGCCGCGCATCGCAACGCACGTTCAGCAGCACTTGTTTGAGCAGGTCGCGCGACCACGGGTCGGCCTCGGCAATCAGCACTCGGGGTACGGCGGGTAAATCAACGGCGGTCATGCGCGCTCTCCCTTGCAATGCCTGAACCTTAGCCAATGCTGGCCTTTCGATACAGTGCTAAAGCCCCCGATGTGTTTCAAGGGGCGAAAAAAAACCCGCCGAAGCGGGTTTTTTGTCGATCAGGTCACACTGGGTGATCAGAGCTCGGAGAAGCACTCTTCAATGATCGCCAGACCTTTGTCCAGTTGCTCGTCCGGCGAGGTCAGCGGTACGAGGACGCGCAGAACGTTGCCGTAGGTGCCGCAAGACAGCAGGATCAGACCCTTGTCGCGTGCCTTGGCCACAACCGATGCCACTGCTGCAGCGTTCGGCTTGTGGCTGTCGCCGTTTTCGAACAGCTCGACCGCGATCATCGCGCCCAGCGCACGGACTTCACCGATCACCGGGTACTTGGCCTGGATAGCCTTCAGGCCAGTCACCAGACGCTCGCCGACTGCTTTGCAGCGATCAAGCAGGTTCTCTTCTTCGAACACTTCCATCACGGCCAGCGCAGCGGCGCAAGCGATCGGGCTACCGGCGTAGGTGCCGCCCAGGCCGCCTGGAGCAATGGCGTCCATGTATTCGGCCTTGCCGCAGACACCGGCCAGCGGGAAGCCGCCAGCGATGGATTTGGCGAAGGTGGTCAGGTCGGCTGCTACGCCCATCTGTTCCATGGCGAAGAAGGTACCGGTACGGCCAGCGCCAGTCTGTACTTCGTCAGCGATCAGCAGGATGCCGTGCTGGTCGCACAGCGCACGCAGGCGCTTCATGAATTCCTTCGGCGCGACGTAGAAACCACCTTCACCCTGTACAGGCTCGATGATGATTGCGGCGATGTCTTTCGGCTCGGCGTCGTTCTTGAAGATGCGTTCGATGGAAGCGATCGAATCGTCGATGCTCACGCCGTGCAGTTCGTTCGGGTACAGCGCGCGGAAGATGCCGCCTGGCATCAGGCCCATGCCGGCCGAGTAAGGCACGACTTTACCGGTCAGGCCCAGGGTCATCATGGTGCGACCGTGGTAGGCGCCGGTGAAGGCGATCACGCCGGCACGGCCAGTGGCGGCACGCGCGATTTTCACGGCGTTTTCTACCGCTTCGGAACCGGTGGTGACCAGCAGGGTTTTCTTGGCGAAATCACCCGGGACCTTCGCGTTGATTTTTTCGCACACTTCTACGTACGGCTCGTAAGCCAGAACCTGGAAGCAAGTGTGGGTCAGCTTGTTCAGCTGTTCGGTCACGGCGGCGATGATTTTCGGGTGCACGTGGCCGGTGTTCAGTACAGCGATACCGCCGGCGAAGTCGATGAACTCACGACCTTCAACGTCAGTCACGGTAGCGTTTTTTGCCGACTCAGCGAAGATCGGGTGAATCTGGCCAACACCACGTGGAACAGCTGCGGTACGGCGGGCCATCAGTTCAGCGTTAGTCTTGCTCATTACAGTCCTCATTCGCCGCTCATCGGGCGGCGTTGTTCAAGGATTAAGCGGGAGGAAGCGACGGTGGCAGCATGCGATGATCGACTGCCACGGCGTTCCCGGCCGCAGAGAAAATTCCGGTTTGAAACGACGCAAAGGGACAGCGCTCTCGTGCCCTTTGCGTTTGCAGCGATCTTTGACCGGGCTTAGATGCCCAGGCAGAGGTATTTGATTTCCAGGTAATCTTCGATGCCGTACTTGGAGCCTTCACGGCCCAGGCCCGAGGCCTTGATGCCGCCGAACGGCGCGACTTCGTTGGAGATCAGCCCGGTGTTGACGCCAACCATGCCGTATTCCAGCGCTTCCGCGACACGGAACACACGACCCAGGTCGCGAGCATAGAAGTACGAAGCCAGACCGAACTCGGTGTCGTTGGACATCGCGATCACTTCGGCTTCGTCTTTGAAGCGGAACAGCGGCGCCAGCGGACCAAAGGTTTCTTCCTTGGCCACAGCAGCATTTTTCGGCACGTTGGTGAGGATGGTCGGTTCGAAGAAGTTGCCTTCCATCGCCTTGCCACCGGCCAGCACGGTCGCGCCTTTGGCCACGGCGTCAGCAATGTGTTCTTTGACCTTGGCCACGGCTTTTTCGTCGATCAGCGGGCCAGTGGTGGTGCCGTCTTCCAGACCGTTGCCGATCTTCAGTTTAGCCACAGCCACTTTCAGCTTCTCGGCGAACGCGTCGTAGACCGAATCCTGAATGTACAGACGGTTGGCGCAGACGCAGGTCTGGCCGTTGTTGCGGTATTTGGAAATGATCGCGCCTTCGACGGCCTTATCCAGATCCGCGTCGTCGAACACGATGAACGGCGCGTTACCGCCCAGTTCCAGCGAGACTTTCTTGATGTCCTTGGCGCATTCAGCCATCAGCTGACGACCAATTTCGGTCGAACCGGTGAAGGACAATTTGCGCACGATCGGGTTGCTGGTCAGCTCGCTGCCGATGTCGCCGGCGCTGCCGGACACCACGCTGAACACGCCCGCAGGAATGCCGGCGCGCTGAGCCAGTTCGGCCAGGGCGAAAGCGGAAAACGGTGTTTGCGAAGCAGGCTTGAGCACCATGGTGCAACCGGCAGCCAGTGCCGGGCCGGCTTTACGGGTGATCATCGCGGCCGGGAAGTTCCACGGGGTGATCGCGGCGGTCACGCCGATTGGCTGCTTGATCACGATCAGACGCTTGTCTGGCTGATGACCCGGAATCACGTCACCGTAGATGCGCTTGGCTTCTTCGGCGAACCACTCGATGAACGAAGCGGCGTAAACGATTTCGCCCTTGGCTTCGGCCAGCGGCTTGCCCTGCTCGAGGGTCATCAAGCGCGCGAGGTCGTCCTGATTCTCGATCATCAGTTCGAACCAGCGACGCAGCTTGCCTGCGCGCTCTTTGGCGGTCAGTGCACGCCAGGCTGGCAGCGCTTTGTCAGCGGCTTCGATGGCACGGCGGGTTTCGGCGGCGCCCATTTTTGGCACGGTACCGAGGATTTCGCCGGTGGCCGGGTTGTTAACCTTGATCGTCTGACCGTTGTCCGCATCGACCCAAGCGCCATCAATAAAGGCTTGCTGGCGGAACAACTGGGTGTCTTTAAGCTGCATGTCGGCTTTCCTTAACAGCACCGCGGCCTGCGCGGAGCAAATTATGATTGTAGAAAGGCGCCTCGCAAGGCTGCCGTCAGGGAAATCAGTGACCGGGTGTGGCGCATCAACCGTGGACGATTCGAACCACCGGCGCTTCAACACCCGCTCAACGAGCGTTTGAAATCTCAAACGGATCGTAGGATCAAAGGGGTTAAAGGACAATAGGTCGTTCGAAAAAAAGAACAAAAACGCCGCTTTTGCCGGATTTTTCAGATCAACGAGCCAAACCCGGTGCCGAAGCAAAACCATAGATCAACCCCGGGAAAGCGCCAAGCGAGGGTTTTGCAGGACGTTACAGCTTTAAGGAATACAGCGATTTCAACCGACACGCGCACTGACAAACCCCAGCATGGACGCCCCGAGCCGACCTAGGTATGATGTCGCCCGCTGCACCAGTAGCTCAGCTGGATAGAGTACTGCCCTCCGAAGGCAGGGGTCGTGGGTTCGAATCCCGCCTGGTGCACCATTGATCTAAACGAGAAAGCCCCGGACTGATGAAGTCCGGGGCTTTTTTGTGGGCGATTGCATTTCAATTCTACTGAGGCTCACCACCTACAGCTTCAAACAATCGGGCAAGATCTCGCGCACTGTGCAAAACCCGCTCTATCTGAACGTCTCCCTCTACGATCGAGTAAAAAATCAAATAACGAGCATGAGTAATCATTTTCAGCCCCTTGGCACAATCTTCTCGCGAAATGCCTTGATTAGGCTGAGCGATCAAGTGATCGCACCGTACGCGCAACTCGCCAACGAAAGAACGTGCGCGCTTGGGATTATCGCGAGCGATAAAGCGGGCAATCTGCTGCAAATCCTCCCGTGAAAGCGCGGAAAAAAACAACCGCCTCATCAACGACTTTGCTCAGCTTCAACACCATCTATAAGCGCTTCAAGCTCATCGAATACAGTGTCAGCGGCGATTGCCGGACGGGGATCATTGCGGCTGGCCACAATCGCCTCGCGTAACTCGGCAGCTCGAAGGCGATCCAGCAACTCCTGGTAAGTCGCATGCGCCAAGAGATAAGCGGCGGGACGATTATGATTGAGAACGGCAATGGGTTCTGAACCCGCCTGCTCAATCACCGTACTCGGGCTCCGTTTCAGTTCAGTAATACTCACCGAACGACTCGCAAGCAACTGCTCCATGGCGACTCCAAAAGGTACATAAAAAAGTACCTTATAGTGCTCTTTTTAGAGAAGGAGGGTCAATGCTTATGAGTCTGTATAAAGAAACCGGGAAAAGGAGAGTGTTTACAACTTGAAGCCAGAATCCGCCAAAGCGGCTTTACTCCGTCGTCCAATCAAACTCATCATATTCTTCGTCATCCTCTTCCCCCTCAACCTCCTCAAAAACCTCGTCCTCATCAACGACGTTTTCTTCCGGCTGGTTCAGCAGAAATTCCTTACGTGCCTCGGTAATAGCGCGCCGCATCTCTTCGCCCTTTTGCGGGCAGTTGAGCAGTTGGGCAATGCGGTCAATTTTCGATGCCACGTTGTCCTCCGGCGTATTGGCAATGCCCCGATAGTGCGCGTTTTTGCGGGGCATTGCCAAATGGCTGAGGTTTACAGGGTCATTTTTCTTGCAACTGTTCGAGTCGGGCGTCGAGATCGACGTTCGGGTAGCGCTTATGCAGGTTATTGAACAGGCTATCGGCGGCTTGCGATTGGCCGGATTCGCGCAGACGCAGGACTTCGCGCAGTTGTTCGTCGAGGCCATTGGGTGGGGCGGCGGCGCGCTTGCTGACCTTGGCTTCATCGGCGCTGATCGCCTGGCTTTGCATAGGCGCGGCCATTTCCATCATCGGCGCGGGCGCGGCTCGGGGCGCTGCCGGGGCGGACAATCTGTGCAGTTGCGCGGAGTCCGCTTCGGCCATCGGCACAGCGAGTTTCGGCGCCGGGGCGTAGTCGTAATGGCGCAGCGGTTCGGGCGTGCGCTGCACCAGCGACAACATCAACGCGACGCCGACGAGGCTGGCGAATGCGACTTGCCAGCGCGGTTTGCGGCAGGCCCGCAACCAGCGTTGCCACAGGCTCGGTTGCACCGCAGGCGTTTCGCGGCGCGCGGTATTGAGGATGAATGCGTCGAGATGCGCGGGCGGTTCAGCGTTGTGCTGTTCGCGCACGTGTTTGATCAGCGGATCTTCGGGTGTCTGGCGGGCGTCAGTCATGTGAGTACCTCCTCGGCCAGCAGCCGACGCAGTTTTTGCTGGGCGTAGCGCAAGCGGCTTTTGACGGTTTCCAGCGGTGTTTCGGTGAGGCTGGCGATTTGCGCCAGGTCGAGGTCGCCGTGGGCGCGCAGCAAGAACACTTCGCGCTGGTCGGCGGGCAAGGTTTGCAGGGCGCTTTCGAGGCGCTGGCTGTCGCGGCTGAGGCTCAGCAGTTGCTCGGGATCGCTCGCTTCATCGCTGACCGCGTGAGTTTGTTCGTCATAGCTGTCGTGCAGCGGTTGTTGCGCGCCATGTTTGCGCCAGTGATCGATCAGGCGATTGCGCGCAATCTGGAACAGCCACGTACGAAATGTCGCGCGACCTTGTGGCTGACTGGCGCTGCGGATCAGGCTGAGCCAGGTTTCCTGAAACACCTCATCGGCCAATTCCGGTTTACTGCTCAACCCAAGCAGAAACCGGTACAAACCCTGTCGATGACGGGCGTATAAGATCTCGAACGCCGCGCCGTCGCCCTCGCGATAACGCGCCAGCAGCGATTCATCGCTGCTGGCGGTCGGGCTGTCTGCCGAAGCAAACAGCTGGCTGATAAAACCCTTCAGACGATTCACTTATTCAATCCGTCGTTCAGTGGCCTGCGCATTCGATGCGGTAGAAGTGCGCAGACTCTGCGTCAGCTGCACCAGTTGCACGAACTCGTTGCGCAAGCCGAAACGGTCGTCGCCGCGAGCGCCACGGGCCAGCGTTTCGGTGTCTTTCAGGCTGAAATCGCCGGTGTAACGAGCGTCCTTGAGTTGCTGGGAAAACGCGGCGACCGCAGCGGCAAAGCGTAGATCCTCACTGGCGCTTTTCACCTGATTGGCAATCGGCCGCTCGATCAGCAGACTTTTCCCACCTTCGGGCTGTTGATATCGCACACGCAGCATCGCCAATTCCCCGTTCGCCTCAGAAACCGCTGGCGTCGATTTGCCGTATCGCAACGGCTCCAACCAACCCTTCTCGCCTGCCGGAACAATTTCGTACAGCGCGGTCACCGTATGGCCTGCACCGATTTCGCCGGCATCGACCTTGTCATTGCTGAAATCCTCACGCTTCAGCGCGCGGTTTTCGTAGCCGAGCAGGCGATATTCGCTGACCTGCGCCGGGTTGAACTCCACCTGCAACTTAACGTTTTTCGCGACCACGGCGAGGGTCGAACCGAGTTGATCGACTAGAACCTTGCGCGCCTCGCGCAGGTTGTCGATGTAGGCATAGTTGCCATCGCCCGCATCGGCCAACTGCTCCATCAAATGTTCATTGTAGTTATCCACACCAAAACCCAGAGTGGTCAGCGAGATTCCGGATTTGCGTTTATCCACAGCCATTTGCTTGAGGCTGTCGAAGTCGCTGACCCCGACGTTGAAATCACCGTCGGTGGCCAAGAGGATGCGATTGATGCCTTTGCCGATGAAGGCCTGCTGCGCCAATGAATAAGCCAGTTCGATGCCTGAAGCGCCTGCGGTCGAGCCACCAGCGGTCAATTGCTCAATAGCTGTACGAATTTTCGTTTTTTCCCTTCCGGAAGTCGGCTCGAGCACCACTCTGGATTCTCCGGCATACACCACCAGCGACACGCGATCCTGATCGCGCAATTGATCGACCAGCAATTTCAGCGTGCTTTTGACCATCGGCAAACCTTCACGGCGATCCATCGAGCCGGACACATCGACCAGAAACACCAGATTGGCCGGAGGCAATTCCGCCACCGCGCGATCGGAAGCCTTGATGCCGATGCGCAGCAAGCGCGTGTGCGGGTTCCACGGTGAAGCGACCAGCTCGGTGGTCACGCCAAACGGCGAGCCATCGCTCGGCAGCGCATAGTCATAAGGGAAGTAATTGACCATTTCCTCGAGCCGCACCGCGCCTTCTGGTGGCAGGCGTCCTTGATTGAGCAAACGGCGGACGTTGGCATAAGCGCCGGTATCGACGTCGGCGCTGAAGGTTGAAACCGGGGATTCGGCGACGCTGTGGACCGGGTTATCGGCCAAGGCCTGATATTGCTCGCGCTGCTCGTCGCGATAGCCTTGTGGATAACTTTCGCTCTGCGGCATCGGCGCGCTGCCCGCGTTGGGCATTTTGTACAACGCGCGTTTAGCCATTGTGCTGTCGGCCATCAGCGCTTCCTGCTGGATCAATTGCGCAGGCTGAGCGGGCGCCGGCACGGCATCGGATTCCGGGTTGGAGGAAACGCCGCAACCGGCCACCGCCAGCAACACACCAACAGCAACGGGCCGCAAGAAATACACAGGACGGGACATGGGGGCTGACCTCGGGGATGAAATTGATCATTCATCCACTGAGACGGGCCGCCCCTTCAGTTCGGGTTAAACGCCGCTGAAAATATTTTCAGCGGTGATAACGCCGTACCGCACTGCTGTTGCGCAGGACGTGACCTTTGATTTTTTCCATCAGTTCAGCGCGGGTCAGACCGGCCGGCAAGGCATCCGGGGCCAGATCAAGTGCGTAGATCTGAATGATGTAGTGGTGCGCGCTATCGCCCACTGGTGGGCACGGGCCCATGTAATGGGTGTTGCCCTTGCTGTTGGTGCCGCCGACGCCTTCGAACGCGGATTTCGCACCGACACCGGCGGCAATCTGGTGCGTAGTGGCTTTGATGCCGTAGTGAATCCAGTGATCGACGCCCAGGCCTTTCTGGCCGTCCGGATCGTGCATGACGATCGCGTAGCTCTGGGTACCCGACGGGCCGGCGTTCCAGCTCAATGCCGGCGACTGATTCTTGCCACCGCAACCGGCCGCATCGCTGGCCGCTGCCGAGGTGAACAGACGGTTGTCGGAAACACCCGGGATGCTCAGGGTGAAACGCTCCTGGGCCTGCGCCGGAAACTGCACGCAAAGGGCGACGGCAATGGCCGCCAGCCAAGGGTTGAGAGAGGTCAATCGGGTCATTCCGGGAGCACCTTGTGCAGTTGGGCCGTCGTCGGCTTGCAGACTATAGCTGTACCGTTCGTGCCGTGGCACCAGGAAATCGCTGAACCTCGCACCACGGCGCAAACTCGTAAGAGAAATGCCCGTGAGGAAGCCGATCATGTCCCTGCACCGTGTCGCCCGCTTCGCCGATGTCCCTGAAGACCGTGGCCTGCAAGTTGAAATCGGCGACTGCAAGATCGTTTTGCTGCGAGCGGGAGTCCAGCTACGTGCATTTCAGGGCGAATGCCCACACGCCGGCGCGCCGCTGGCTGACGGCGCGTTGTGTCACGGACGGCTGATTTGCCCGTGGCACAAGGCTGCTTTTCGCGCGGAGGACGGCGCGTTGTGCGAGCCACCAGCGCTCGACAGTCTCAAGCGTTATCCATTGGAATTGCGTGGCGATGAGGTTTGGGTCGATGACCAAGCGCTGGCGGATCCGCACACGCCGCCGGCCGACGATTCACGCACTTTCGTGATTGTCGGCGCGGGGGCAGCAGGCATTGCGTGTGCGGCGGCTCTAAGGGAAAAGGGTTTTGGTGGCCGCATCGTGATGATCGACCGCGAACCCGACGCCGGTTACGACCGCACCGTGCTGAGCAAATTTGTCCTCGCCGGGGACATGCCGCCGGCAGAAACACCGCCGCTGCGTGATGAAAGTTTCTATAAAGAGCAGCGCATCGAACGCCTGCAAAGCGAAATTACTGACATCAATGCCGGGACTAAAACCCTGCACCTCAATGACGGCCAAACGTTGAGTTACGACGCCGCAGTATTGGCCACTGGCGGCGAACCCAATCCACTGGAATTGCCCGGCGCCGACCTGCCGCAAGTTTTCGTCCTGCGCTCAAAAGCCCAGGCCGAACAGATCATGAAAGCGGCCAGCCCCGATCAACGCGCAGTGATCATCGGCGACAGCTTTATCGCCCTCGAATGCGCGTCAGCCCTGCGTCAGCACGGTCTCGACGTCACGGTGCTGGCGCGCCACGAGATACCTTTCGCGGCGCAATTCGGCGAGGCGGTGGGCAAAGCGATCCGCGCGCTGCATGAAGAAAAAGGCGTGAAATTCATCACCGATCATGAGGCGACAGAGATTATTGGCGACGGCAAAGTCGAGGCGGTGCTGCTGGACAACGGCCTGCGCATTTCAGCCGATCTGGTACTGGCGGGGATCGGCGTACACCCGGCGACCGAGGCGTTCGCGTCACTGCCGAGGGAAAAGGATCAATCTTTGCGCGTTGATGACGGCATGCGCGTCACTGAAGGGTTGTGGGCGATTGGCGACATCGCCACGTTCCCGCTGCACGGCCAGCCACAACGCATCGAACACTGGCGCCTGGCTCAGCAACATGCGCGCATCGCGGCGGCCAATATGCTTGGCGGCGAGGAGCATTATCTGGACGTGCCGTTTTTCTGGACGTGGCATTTCGGCAAGAATTACGACTACCTCGGACACGCCGAGCATTGGGATGAAGTCGAGTTTCTTGGCGAGCCGGAGCATCCGCCGTTTATTGGGTTGTTCGGCAGAAACGGCATTCTGGTCGCCGCGGTGGCCTGCGAAAAGGAACGAGCGATGGCAATGCTCGCCGAACGCATGAAACAACCGCTGATGATGGAAGAAGCCTGGGCCCTCATCCGCGACTGACGCCCCCCCTGTGGGAGCCGAGCTTGCTCGCGAAAGCGTCGGGTCAGCCACTAACGATCTCGGCTGTGCTGACGTCTTCGCGAGCAAGCTCGGCTCCTACAGTGGATCGTGTGGTTCGCGAATTTTTGATCGTTCCCACGCTCCAGCGTGGGAATGCAGCCCGTGACGCTCCGCGTCACTGGACGCGGAGCGTCCCAAGAGGCATTCCCACGCTCCAGCGTGGGAACGATCGGTCAAGCACTGGGTTACCGGGTCAAAGGCTCGCGATTTTCGTCATCTTCGGCATGCAGAAAGATCACCCGGGGGTGCTCCAACGGTGCCAGCGGCGCTGGCAGTTCCGCCTGTTTGACTGGCCAGAAATGCGTCACCACATGGCTGATGTCGCCATCCTGATCGTTGTGAATGGTCATCACGCCCGGCGTGCGCAGCTTTTGGAAACGGTCATCGCACAGCTTGAAGCTCTTGCTCAGCCCTTCATCGTCAATCACCGGCGACGGCAATCGACGCTGGGCAAAGCTGCGACTTTTGCGCTGTTGATAGCGCGCCCAGGAAATCAGCACCACCGCGTTGACCAAGGCAATCCACATGTAGATCTGCAACGTGCCCAGCGCATCGAACGCCGAGTTGTCGATACGCGGCGCGCCCGCATGCGTCTCGATCAACGGCCACAATCCGCGAATCAGCAGATACAGCAGGCCAACCCACGCCAACACGGTGAGGATCACGTCGATCACTACCAGGAATGGCCGCTGGCGAGTCCGGATGATTTTCATTTGATGACCTCTTCTTCGTCGTCGCCGAGCGGTTTGATGCCCCGGTCAGGGCTGACCCAACGCGCACGTTTCTGATGTTGGCCGAACAGCACTTTCGGAAAACTGACCAGCGTGGTCAGCAGGCTGATGAGCCAGAATACCAATGGATACCAGACCACCCAGAACATGGTCTTGCCCAGGCCGGGCTCATAGCGGCGGTCGATGATGATGCTGACCGCGAACTGCACCAGGCAGACGAAAGCCAACAGCAAACCGGTGAAGGCCGGCGGCATCAGGTGATCCACCGCAATCGCTTCCGGCATGACCACGAATTTGCCGACGCCCCAGAAAATCACCGACAACAGGAAGGTGAACGCCCAACCGGTCGACAGGCAGTATTCGAACAGCAGCGGCCACAGGTAACGATGGCGGTACTGCCAGATGCCGCGAATGTTTTTGAACAGCACTTCGGCGCCGCCCTGAGCCCAACGCAGACGTTGCTTCCACAAGCCGCCGAGGGTTTCCGGCATCAGAATCCAGCACAGCGCGCGCGGCTCGTAAAAGATGCTCCAGTGATCGAGTTGCAGCTTCCAGCTGATGTCGATGTCTTCGGTGATCATGTCCGGGCTCCAGTAGCCCACCCGGTTCAGCGCGGTACGGCGGAACGCGACGATCACACCGGACACGGTGAAGATCCGCCCGAACACCCGTTGCGTGCGTTTGATCAAACCGATGATCGAGGAGAACTCGCCAACCTGAACCCGCCCGACCAGCGTCGAACGCGTTCGGATCCGAGGATTGCCGGTGACCGCGCCAAGGCGTGCGTTGTCCAGCATCGGCGCAACCAGATAGGCCGCGGTGTTCGGCGCCAGCAGCGCGTCACCGTCGATGCACACCAGATATTCACTGCGCGCGGCAATTGCGCCCATGCGCAGGGCCACAGCCTTGCCCTGGTTTTCCGCCAGGTGAAGAACACGCAGGCGCGGATCTTCCTTGGCCAACGCGTCGAGTACTTGCGCGGTGTTGTCCTTGGAGCCGTCGTTGATCGCGATGACTTCGATGTTCGGGTAATGCTGAGCCAACGCCGCGTGGATCGTATCGGCAGCGTTGTCACCTTCGTTGTAGCAAGGGATCAGGATCGAGATCAGCGGTTCGCCTTCCAGTGGCGGCGGCAGCGTGTCGTCTTTCCAAGGCCAGTGCCGTTCCCAGTGCAGCCAGAAATACAGGCCACCGGCAATCCACAACCCGGACATGAACAGCGGGTAGAAGAACACGAAGTCCATCAGGAACTGCCCGGTCACCAGGAAGATCAGCCCCAGCGGAACGCCGAGGACGATCGCCAGAACAAGCAGGGCTAACAGTCTATCCAGCATGTTATGGATTCCATTTGTTGGAGAGTGCAGGCCTTACGATTTTCAGGTCTGGCAGGTTGTCGAGGAAGTTGTCCGGGTAGTAACCGAAACTGGTCGCGCCCTGACGCTTGAGACGGCCCATCCAGTCCGCCATCACCGCTGCGTCAATGTCGGCCTGGTCTTTTTTCGTCCAGTCCCGCGCCTGCAATTCGAACACGGTGCGATCCAGTGCCCCGGGACGTTTTTTGACGATTTCGACCAGCGCTTCCAGCCACGGGCCGGACTGCGCCTGCGTCTGTTTTTCCATCAACGGCATGGCCATTGGCGCGGTCCAGTCGTAAGTCGCGAGGAAGTCGTCGAGGTTCTGCGCGAACCACGCTTCGCTGGCCGGATTGATCATCGGCTCGGCGAAAATATTGCGCGCGGTCTGCACCTGCGGGCCACGAATAGCGCGGACTTTGGCAGTCAGCTCGTTGGTGAAATCGATGAGGTATTTGCTCTTGAAACGCGTCCAGCGCTGCATCGCCGCCGGATCATCGCGAAGTGCGGCGATCGAACCCGGCAAACCATTGGCGGCGTAGACCTTCAGCGCCTGCGGGCCGGCGTCTTCGAAATCCGAGAGCACCGCATCGTCGTGATAAATAATGCCGTCGACCGAGGTCAGTCGCGCCACGTCTTCGTAGATTTCACCGATGATCCGCCGCACTTCCGGATCGAACGGCGACAGGCGTTTGTACTGATCCGGATCGACCGACGTGGTGCCGGTTTTCGGATCCCAGCGCGTCACCCGCGGCAGCTTCGAATCGAGGCCGAAACTCAGCACTGGCATCCACGCGAAGACTTTCACGTGAGCGCGAGTACGCAGTTGCCAGGCGACGCGGTCGAACAGGTCGGCGCGCACTGGCAAATGACGGTTGGGGAAGTACAGCGAATGCACCAGGCCATCGCCCTTCGGATCGGCAAAGGCTTGCAGGAACACCGTGTTGGCCCCGAGGTCAGCCATGCGCTGCACCAGTTTGCCGAGGTTGATGTCCTGTTGCGCCGGATCCGGGTCGTAGACGTTGTCCAGATCGACGTGCACCACGCGCATGGCGAAATCGGACTGCACCGCGACGACGCTGTTGGCGAAATGCTCGCCGTCAGGATCGGAGGCGACGAGGAAGCGCGGGCTGCTCATCAGGTTGTCGAGGGTATCGAGGCCGTCATCGAGGGTCAGGGCCATTTCATAGCCCTGCTCACCGACCACGGTCAGCGAAGTACCGTCCGCCGTGCCGTACGGCCAGACCCAGACCCGTGGTTTCTTGCCGGTGACCTTGCGGATTTTCTCCGAGATGTTGTTCACGTCAGTGCGGATCCGCGCCTGAAAATCGGCCTCGGATTCATAACGTTTGGTCACCGGATCGTAGCGACGGGTCGCGGCGGCAGGCTGCATGTTGCCCTGCGGGTTGGCCAGAATGCCTTTGTGGTTGGCGTCGGTGTGCGCAGCGATTTCCACCAGACCGGATTTCGAGATTTCGCGCACCTGATCCCAAGTGAGGAAATCAGAACGCGCACGCGGCGTGCCGGCGAAATCCACCGGCTGATTCAGCGGCGTGTCGATCCAGCTGCCGACTGGCGCCAGCAGCGCATGCCAGTTATAGGCGCGCAACACCGGCAGCACGCGGGTGTAGAAGCTCGAATAACCATCGTCGAAGCTGAGCAGAATCGCTTTCGCCGGCAGCTCCGGGCCGCCCTTGCGCGCGGCCATGATCTGGTCGACCGTGACCGGTTTGTAGCCGTTCTCACGCAGCCAGGCGAGTTGCTCGATCATGCGCTCGGTGCGCACCGCTACCACGGCCTGATCGGGATCGCGATCCTCGATATCGTGGTAGGCGATACCGAGTACGTGGTTTTTCGGCCACGGTTTTTCGCTGGCCGCGACCGGACGCTCGGACGGCGGCGCGAAGGCCGGAGCTTGCTGGGCGCAAGCGCTGATCAACAGCACTCCCAGCAGAAGGATGAAACGCGAAATCAAAGGCATCTTCAAACTCTTCTAGAAGCGGAAAGTGAGGTCGACGAGCAGACGCAGATCGGTCTCCCGATCACCGTCGTAAGGCCGGTTGATCACACTGAACAAACCGCCCACCTCGAACACGTCGTTCCAGGCATAGCGTTGGCCGTAGCCGAGCAAGGCCATGCCGCCGGTGCCGTGATCACGCTGGCTATACGTCCCCGCGCCGGCCTGGAATTGCTGACTCCAGGACGTTTCGTAGCGGTGGTAGAGGACGTGATTGACGTTGACCAGCGGCATCACGCTGAAGTCAGATTTCGGGTTGAAGTACGGCACGTCATCGGATTTCGAGTTGTGGCTGGTGCCGACTTCCAGACCGGCATCGACCTGAATGTTCGGCGCGCTGTAAACGCCCTCGCGGCCGGTGAGCAAGGCCTCGACGCGGTCGTTGCCGTCGCTGAAGTGCGACGGGCTCACCGACAGACGCCACTCGCGGCTTTCGTTGGCGCGCCAGCGGATGAAACCGCTGCCGCCGTTGGCCTTGATGTCGCTGTTGAGCGCGCGCAGCGGTGTTTCCGCCGAGAGGTATTCAAGGCTGCCGCCGTACTGCCAGTGGTCGTTGATGTCGCGGGCGATCGCCAGACGCGCGCCCTGTTTGTCGCCGTAGCCGTAATCGTGATTGGAGACTTCGGCTTCGAGGGTCATGTCGCGGGTGCGCCGTTCCAGACCGACACGCTGGAAGCGATGGTTGCCGGTGCCTTCGGCAAAATCACCGGTGGCGTAACCGACGCCCGCAAACACACGCCAATCCTCATCAATCGGCGGGCTGTAAATCGTGCTTTGAATACCGAAATCGCGGCTGCCACTGACCGCACCGGCACCGCTGCTGCCGCCACCGTTGGCCTTGCCGCCGTAGGCTTCGACACGCAGTTCGGACATGTCGTGAACTTCACGCTCACGGGCCAGACGCTGCACCTGGCGGTTGTCCGGATAACGTGCGACGACGTCATCGGTCAGCGCATCCATCTGCCGCCATTCCTGCAATTCCATCGCGGTGTGCGCCTGACCGATTTCCAGGCCCATGTCGCGCGGCACCATGCTCTCGGTTTCCTTGAGCTGCATTTCTGCGCGGCGTGGCCAGTTGCGGGCCAGGTACAAATCGGCCTGGGCCAGACGCAAACCGGTATTGCCCGGCGCCTGATCGACCAACGTCTGCAGGCTTTGTTCGCCGTGGGGCAGATCGGAACTGTAGGTGCCGGCCTGCGCTGCGAGTTGTTGCGCGTCCATCCATTCATCGTTCGGGTTGCCGACTGGCAAGCCCTTTAGCTCGATGCGCGGACGCTGCGATTTGGCGGCGTCTTCGGCGACTTTGCGCGCCTCGTCGGCACGGTCACTTTCCAGCAACGCGTAATACAGCGCGGTGCTGTCTTCGAGGCGGTTGCCGACGTCGGCGTCCGGCGCGGCGAGCACTTGGCGATACAGGTCGGTGGCGATTTCCGGCTCACGCTGATCGAGATAAGACGCCGCGACCCAACGCAATGCGTAGGTCGGAATCTGCACGCCTTCGGCTTGCAGTTTCTGATATTCGGCGATGACGTCGGCGGTGCGCGCGCGGGCCTTGAGCGCGCCCATGCGGTCGATGCGCCAGCGGGTCACGTCTTCCTTGGCGCTGGCGTCCGGCGTCCAGGTGGCGAGGAGTTTGTCGTAGTCAGCCAGCGCACGATCGGCGATGACATAGCGTTCCTTTTCGCTGCGACTGGCCATTTCGGCGAGACGCACACGCTCAGCGGCCAGATCACCTTCGAGGCGACGCAGCGTGACCGGATCAATCAGTCCCGGACGTTGATTGGCCAGGCGCAGCGCGGGCTCTGGCAGACGGGCCTTTTGCAGCGCGACCACATATTCACGGGCAACTTCCGGTTTGTTGCCGGCGCGAATAAAAGCCTGATCGTATTCGAACAGCGCGTCGTACTGTTTGCCCGCGCGATTGAGTGCGTAGCCCAGCGCGAGGCGGCGTGCAGGGTCATCGGGTTTGGCAGCCACCAGCGCTTGGGCGCGCGTCACGGCTTGGTCGGGTTTACCGCCATCCGCTTGCGTCAGGGCCAGGCCCAGTTGCAGGTCGGCGTTATCCGGCTCCAGCGCGAGGGCCTTGTTGTAGACCTGAGTCGCCTGATCCCAACGCTTGAGGTTGCGATAAGCACGCGCGGTGGCGGTCAGTGCCTGCACCGGCAGCACGCGGTCGCGGCCCTGGGTTTCATAGACTTGCACAACTTCAGCGTCGAGCCCGGCCCAACTGGCGATTTGCAGGTGATCGCTGATCTGCCCGGTGGTCGACTGACCCGGCGGTACCTGACGCAACACCGTCAGCGCAGGCGTGTACTGCCCGGCACGGGCATCGCGCACCATCTGATCATAGGGTGTGTCGGCAAACGCCATGACCGGCCAAAGCAATTGGCTGCACAGCGCGACACGGAACAACGGGCGTAAACCACGATGCAATACGGGAACATCAATACGCGGCATTCGTCAGCATCCTTACATGGCCAGCCGGGTCGCAATGCCCTCCTTGCCCATTCGTAACGGTGGCCGAAACTGACAGCCTCGGCCAAGCTTAGTCAGGCAGTCTTGCATGCAAGCGTAGACCAATATCGAGAACACAATAATTGTTCAGAATCGCCATGGCGGTTCTGCCGAAAAGTCAAAAACCCAAACCCCAGACAGCAAAACGCCCGGCGTCTGTGCGGTACAGAGGCCGGGCGTTGCTATTAAGCGCGCAGAATTACTGCACTTGCGTGACGCCGGCGAACTTGCTCATCAGGAAGCCGACAAACTGCTCAACGGTCATCTTCTGGCCGTTGAATTCGACCTGATTGGCCGCGTAATGCAGCTTGGTCACGACGTTGCTGCCGTCGACGACGGCCAACTGCGAACCGACCGCCATGCCGGCGAACATGTCGGCCGCTTCCTTGGACTGATCAACGATCGCTTTAGCATCGGTCTGGCCGTCGAGTTGCGCCTGCACGCTGAGCAGATCGATCAGCATCGGCTTCGACACCTGAATGTTCAGGTCGAGCAGCGCGATCAGTTGTTTGGCCAGTTGATCCGGTGGCAGATCCATCGATTGCGGCTTGGTCAGGTCGATGACCAGATTGGCCTTGCTCTCACCGTTGGCGGTGTTGAACGAGAGGTTTTCCAGCGCAAATTGCGGGCCGGCAGCCAGCAGTTTTTGCAGATCGGCTTTGACTTGCGCGTCTTCCGCTTCGGTCAGGTTCAGCTCTGGCGCTGGCAAGCCTTGCGCGGCAGCCTCGGCGGCGGCTTTTTCGTACGGCTGCAGCTTGGTCTGGTAGATCTGCATCAACGACAGGGTCGACGGGATGTCGAGGTTTTTCAGGCTCATGGCCAGGTTCGCCGAGCCGATTTTCTTGTCGTTGAACGACACTTCGCCAATCTTGTAGTCGGCGCGGCCGGAGGCGTTGCTGCCGTTTTCTTCGGTGAGGTTCTTCATTTCGAAGTTCTTCACGCCGAGCACCGACTGCTTCGGCCCGAAGGTCGATTTGCTGCTGGTCAGCTCGATGGTGTTTTCGCCGGTGTAGTAGCCGTAGGTGCTTTTGGCGAGGTTGCTGGCCAGGGTCAGACCGTTGAGCTCGATCTGTACCGGCGCCTGATCTTCAGCCACGGTCACCAGTTTCAGGTTGTCCATGTAGCCGTTGGCCTTGACCTTCTGCGCCTTGGCGTTGGCGGCGATGTCCATGTTCAGGCCGGAGAATTTCAGGCTCGATTTGTCGTCCAGCGCGGTTTCAAACGGCACCAGTTCGAGGGTGCTGTTGGTCGATTCGTCGTAGCCGATGCTGGTCACGCCTTTGAGCGGCGCGGCGCCTTTGGTCGCGGCAAACCATTTTTCGGTGGCGGCGTTCTTTTCCAGCTCGTAGTTGCTGGTGGCCATGACCGGCAGCCATTTCAGCGACAGCAGACGCGAGAACGGCAGCGGGCCGTGTTCGATGTGGTCAACGAAGAGCAGCTCGACCGGCGCGTCGCCGAACATCTCGCCTTCACCTTTCAGGCGATAGTGCGCGGTGCTGGTGAAGGTGTGGCGATCCAGCGACACCAGTTCCAGCGACGCGGTGCCGTTGGAGCCGGCCATGGCGGTTTGCAGTTCTTTGTTGGCGTTGCTGACGGCGTCGTTCAACACGCCTTCGATTTTGGTCCCGGTGTACCAGGCCCCGCCCACGCTGATCGCACCGATGGCAACAACAATTCCGAGAAGCACGCCTGCTGATTTATTCATGAATGACCTGATCGATTTCCGTGGCTGTGAGTGTGGTCGTCTTCCCTGAACCCGTGACCGGGTTGCGGCTCGACTCCGCTTAATTCAGCGGTGGAGATTAGCACCGGGCGCGGGAAGTGACCCAATGATTAAAGGTGAAAGAGTGTCTATGGACACTCGGGCAAGCAAAAAGATCGCAGCCTGCGGCAGCTCCTACAGGGAAACGCGTTCCAATGTAGGAGCTGCCGCAGGCTGCGATCTTTTGCTGTTCAGGAATACTGAACCTCAATCTCATCCAACTGATGATCAAAGCTCTTCAGCCGCGCAGTCCAAGTATAAACAAGCACTTCAAAATCCCGATCAATCACCGCCCCACCCGGCCCATCGGCCCGGGGGTCGCAGAAATCCAGCTGATAACGCTCACGGGCCATGGCCGTGGCGACATCGGAGAGTTCGCGGGCGTTGTTGAGCCAGTGCCAGCCCTCGCCATCAATCTGTTTGTCGAGTTCCAGGCACTGTTTTTTCAGCGCTTCGAGGCTTTTTTCCAGCGGCGTGCCGGTGAGTTCGCCCATGACTTCGGCGAACGTTCGGCCCGGTTGCCAGTAGCTGCCCCAGAAATACCGGTCGAACACGGTTTCGACCCGGCGCAGGGCGACTTTGGTGTCCCAGATCAGCACCCGCGTCTTGCCCTGTTCGAGCTGGCGCTTTTTCACCCGCTGAACCTGGATCGACGCCCACGCCACACCGACGATCGCCATGACCGCGATCAGCGCCGTCACGCTGTCGAGAAAGATCATGGCCTTGTCGATCTGGTGGGCCAGCATGATGCCGTAGAAATAGGTGGCCGACAGCAGCACCAGCGCTGCGAGGGCGCACCAGAAGCCGAGAGCGTAAGGGTTTTTCATTATTGGTTTCCCCTAGACCAGCGCTAGCAATGTGCGCTGGAAGGGTGCTTTGCACGGGGCGCCCTTCCAACACTTCAAAGCATAGCAACGGCCTCAGGGTTTGCCGGGGCTTGGAGCGTGCGTTCGTCCGCTTTCCCAACCGCCGCCGAGGGCGAGGAACAAATCGATCTGGCTCATGGCAACTTGAGTGTTGGCGGCGGCCAGTTGCGCGGTGACATCGGTGTAGGTGCGGGTCGCTTGCAGATCCGCCAGGAACGACTCGCGGCCGGCCTGGAAGAAGCGGTGCGTCTGGTCGGCGGCGAGTTTCGCCGACTGCTCGGCATCGGCCAGTGCATCGCGGCGTTGCAGCAGCGCGCTGTACTGCGCGAGGCCGGTCTGGGTTTCGCGAATGGCGTTGAGCACCACACCGTCGAAGTGCGCCAGCGCGCCTTGGGTGGTCGCTTCGGCTTCACGGATGCGCGCACGGGCGCCGTTGGTCGGCACTTTCCAGCTCAGCGACGGGCCGAAACCCCAGCGATTGGTCGACGGATCACCGAGGTCGTCGATGATGCCGACGGTGCCGATGGTCGCGCCGATGCTGATGTCCGGGTACAACTCGCCAGTGGCGACGCCGATTCCGGCAGTCGCGGCGGCCAGACGTCGTTCAGCCTGACGAATGTCCGGACGACGTTTGAGCAGTGCGGCACCGTCACCGACCGGCACCAGTTGAGCGATTTTCGGCAGCTCGGCGCAGGTCGCGGTGCCTGCTGGCAATTGATCGACCGGTTTCGCCAGCAGCATCGACAGTCGGAACAACCCGGCC
The DNA here is from genome assembly GCF_902706155.1 of Pseudomonas sp. 18058. Classification (NCBI taxonomy): domain Bacteria; kingdom Pseudomonadati; phylum Pseudomonadota; class Gammaproteobacteria; order Pseudomonadales; family Pseudomonadaceae; genus Pseudomonas; species Pseudomonas sp. 18058. The sequence continues at coordinate 17,049 of NZ_CACSJY010000006.1, read as the reverse complement.
TGACGCGCCGCTTCATAGCGCGGCATGTCAGCGCGCAGGGATTTGAATTGGGTTTGCGAACGGGTGACCTGGGTTTCGTCGCCACGGCCGGCGTCGCGCAGACGCTGGATCAGCGTGGTGCCTTGCGATTGCAGGTCGAGGGAATGCTGAGCGATTTCGCGTTCTTCGTTGGCCGCGCAGACCTGTGTGTAAGCGCGAACCACGTCCGCGACCAAGGTGATGCGTGCGGTGTCAGCGGCGGCTTGAGTGGCATCGGCGTTGGCCTTGGCGCCTTCGATGCCGCGCTGCAAGGTGCCCCACAGATCGAATTGGTAAGAAGCGCTGATGCCGATGTCACCGATATTGGCCACCGGGACTTTTTCCGGCAGCAAAAACGCCTGTCCGGATTCCTGCAAACGCTCGGCGCCCATTTTCACGCCAGCGCTCCAGCCACCGGCCGCTTCGGCTTCATCGACCTGAGCGCGGGCGCGTTGCAAATTAGCCGCCGCAACACGCAGATCGGTGTTGGACGCCATCGCTTGCTGCACCAGTTGATCGAGGCGCGGGTCTTTATACAGTCGCCACCAATCCGCCGGCACCGGCGCCGAGACCACAGGCTTACCGTCGACGGCCAGTTCGCCCTGAAAGTCCTTGCGCTGAACCGCCGAATTCTCAGGCACGTGATAGTCCGGCCCGACCATCTGGCACGCCGACAACATCACGCCCAACCCGGCGATCATCAGGGCCCTGCTCATTGCGCGGGCTCCTGCTTTTTATCGTCGACCTTTGAGTCTTCGATGATCGATACCGTGGCAGTGCGCCCGGCGATCATGCGGAAATCTTCCGGCACGTCATCAAAGGCAATCCGCACTGGAATCCGCTGCGCCAGCCGTACCCAACTGAAGGCCGGGTTGACGTTCGGCAGCAGGTTGCTGCCGCTGGTGCGGTCGCGGTCTTCGATGCCCGCGACGATGCTTTCGACATGTCCGCGCAATTTCGCACGGTCGCCGATCACACGGATATCCACCGACTGGCCGACATGAATGCCGTCGAGTTTGGTCTCTTCGAAATAACCGTCGATGTGGAACGAGTTGCTGTCGACCACCGACAACACCGGGCGCCCGGCGGTGACGAATTCCTGCGGACGCGGCGCGCGGTCGTTGACGTAACCGTCGACCGGGCTGCGAATCACCGAACGGTCGAGGTTGAGCTGAGCGCTGTCCACCGCAACTGTGGCTTCGGCCAGTGCCGATTGCGCACGGGCCACACGCGACTGGCTTTCTTCCAGTTGCTCGGCCGGCACCAGGTTACCGAGGCCACGGTTACGTTTGGCTTCGCGCTGAGCCTGAGCGAGGGTTTCTTCGCGATCAGCCACAGCCGCTTTGGCCTGACGCAGGGCCAGTTTGAAGCGATCCTGGTCGATGCTGAACAGCACCTGGCCGCGCTTGATCAACTGGTTGTCTTTCACTTCAACCTGCTGGATCAGCCCGGACACGTCCGGGGCGATCTGGATGATGTCGGCGCGAATGTGGCCGTCACGGGTCCACGGCGCGAACATGTAATACATCACCATGCGCCAGACGAGGACAACGGCAAAAGTCACGATCAGCAGGGTCAGTACCACGCGACCGATGGTCAAAAACGGTTTTTTCATGTCATCAGGTATCGACTGAGTGAGTCCACGCCGTACAGAAGTACCGCGTAGAGCGCCACGTTGAACAATGCCCGGTGCCAGACCAGACGGTAAAAGTGCACGCGCGTAAGCACGGCATGCACCAACAAAAACAGCACATAAGTGATGCCCATCAACACCAGCAAGGTCGGCAGGAAAATGCCGCTGATGTCCAGATCACCGATCATAGGGGCGCTCCATCGGGCAGCGGTTCTTCGGGCTCGGCGCTGGAAACGAATTCGACGCCGGGCAGCAACGCCAGACGCAAACCGCTCAAGGCGTGCAACAGGTTTAGCCGGGTTTCATCATCGCCGTGGCCATTGAGTGCGCGGCGGGTGCGATCCAGAGTCATCAGCAAAGGCGCAGGCGCCGGCAAGCGTTCGCCGGCCTTGAGGCAAGCGCGGAAATACTCACCGACTTCACTGACCACTTGCTGCAACAAAGCGTTCGGCGCGCCAGTCGCCCGTGGCGTGTAGGCGAGCAAATCGAGCAGGTTCAGACCGACGCGCACTTCGCGCATGGCGATGCCGGTGTCCTGGCCGGTGAGGGCCAGACGCGGCAGGTGCTGCATCAGCCGATCGAGCAACTGCACACCCAATTTGCGGTGCTCGGCAAGGTTGGCCGGCTCGGTCATGTGCACGATGTCTTTCCAGCTGAAACGGGTCAGGCGTTTCGCTGCCAATTCGGCACCGAACGGGCGCGCCACCAGCGTCCAGATAAACGCGAACAGCAGACCGATCGGCCCCGCCAGGTTGGAGTTCACGAAGGCGAAAAAGTCCGCGTCGTAAGCCCCCTGAATACTGATGAACGACGAGGTGTTGACCAGCGTCAGCAGCATGCCGAGGTAGAAGCGCGGCTGCACCGTCAACGTGCCGACGCAGATAAAAGGGATGGAAAACGCCAGCACCAGCATCGGGAAGTCGTGCAGGTTGGGCAGAATCAAAAACAGATAAAGGCTGGCGAACAACACCGACATGCCGGTCCAGAAAAAGAACCGGTAAATCTGCGGCGCCGGGTCGTCCATCGAGGCGAAGAAACTGCACGCCACCGCCGCCAGAATCACCGCGCTGCCGCCGTCCGGCCAGCCGAGCAGAATCCACAGCACCGAGGCGGTGATGATCGCCAGAATGGTCGAGGCCACCGAGTAGAGCATCAGCCCACGGTCGATAAACGGCGTCAGCCGACCCAGTCGCCAATGGCGGTAAACCGCGCGCCAGTTGTCTTGGCGCTCGCAGACAATCGCGTCCTGCAGGCTGCGGCAGTCCTGCCACAAATCGATGAATTCACCGAGCCGGTAGATCGAGTTGGAGAACAACAGTTGCCGGCGATCTTCCAGTGCTTCGGCACTCGGTTGCAGGGCTTCGAGCTGATCTTTCAGCGCTTGCCAGCGGTCGAGATCGGCGTCTTCATGACCGAGCCATTCGCGGGTCGCGACGAGCAGCGGTTCGAATTTTTCCACCAGCTCAGGCGTGCGCCGTTCGAGGGCGTAGAGCGAATCTTCCAGCGCATCGATCACCGGTAATAGATGAATCATCCGCCCGCGCAATTCTTTGGTGTTGCGCACGGTTTGCGGTCGCGAGCCTTCGTGGGGCAACTGGCCGATCATCAATTCGAGGCTGTTGAAGTTGGCGACCATGGCCATGCGCAGCGCGGTGACTTCTTCGGGCTGCACGTCGCGACTGAGGAATTTCAGGCTGTAGGTGGTTGCGTCGGCGAACCACTTGCTCACGGCGTCGTTGAACACCGGCGCCAAGCGTCGCGGCCAGAACATCGCACCGACCACGGCGGCGACGGCGATGCCGAGGAAAATTTCCTCAGTACGCGCCTCGGCCACGTCCCACACCGCCAGCGGGTTATCCACCACCGGCAAGGCAATCAGCGGCAACGTGTAACCGGCGAGCATCAATGCGTAGCTGTTGGCGGTGCGCAAATGCAGGGACATGAACAACAGAATCCCCGTCCACAGCGCGATGACCACCACCAATACATACGGGCTCTGCACGAACATCGGCACGAAAAACACCGCCGCCGCAGCGCCGAGAAAGGTGCCAATCGCACGGTATAACGCTTTCGAGCTGGTCGGGCCGAGGAACGGGCTGGAGACGATGTACACCGTTGCCATCGCCCAATACGGACGCGGCATTTGCATAAGCAAGGCGATGTACAGCGCGATCATCGACGCTGCAAAAGTCCGCACCCCGTAGAACCAGTCCCGGGCCGGCGGAATGCCGGAGAAAAAACCGTTCAAGAATTAACCACCAATGGCGGGTTGGCCGCCTCAAAAGCTCTGAGTACCCGAAGCGTAGCTTCCAGATCGCTCTGGTCGATGCCCTCAAGCACTTCATGACGCAGACGCACCAGTTCGATCTCCACCGCTTGCACCAGTTCACGACCGGAGTCGGTCAGGCTCAAGCACTTGGCGCGGCGATCGTGGGCATCTTCGGTACGGCAGACGTAACCCGAATGACACAACTGATCGAGCAGACGCACCAGCGACGGACTCTCCATCCCGGCCGCCTGCGCCACCTGCACCTGCCGCACACCCTCGCCCAAACGCCCGATCATCAAGAGCGGCACGGCGCAGGCTTCGGAGATTCCATAGTTGACCAGCGTGGTCTGGCAGATCTTCCGCCAATGCCTGGCGGCCACCACCATGGCACTGCTGATGTTCATCTGGAGAGCGTCGAGGGAATCGGGCACGGAGAAATGCACACTGTTAGCTTGCTAACTATCAATATCGCATTGGAGGGGAATTTCAGTCAAGTTTTGAAACAAATTGCCTATTCGGGCGGAGAAAATCTCTCCGAAAAAAATCACTCAGCGTTTTTTAGCATTCTCATAAACGCTACTGCGTTCCCGTTTGCCGACCGCAACAACGGAAACGACCACGCGCTCGTCGATCACTGGATAAACCAAGCGATAGCCGGAAGCCTTCAATTTGATTTTGTAACAGTCCGGCATCCCATGCAGCGCATCGGCAGGGACTCTAGGCAGATTCAAGCGTTCGCCCAGCTTCTTTTTGAATTGCTCTCGTAGCGTATGACCCAACTTGTTCCATTCTTTGTGAGCAGATGGCAGAAATTCGAGCTTATAAGTCATCCAGGCTTACCGAAATAGGCGTCTCGTGACTGCGGGCGCGAACGATTTCAGCAAGCTCCAGATCATCAAGCCGCTCCATCATTGCTTCGTACACATCCGCTGGAACCATGTAGCCCATAACGCGATTGTGGTTGAGAACCGCCACAGCTCCGCCATGCGCGCCGTTCAGAACGGCAGAAGGGTTTTTCTTTAACTCGGAAACACTGACAGCCATGTCGGCGAGAACACTTTGCATAATAAAAGACCTCAATTGAGGTCGTGATTTTGGTCTATTTTTTTAACTGCAACAACCATGGCTTTGTGTTGAATGACCAGAGGTCACCGGTACTAGCCCTGGCGCCCCTTGCGCAACATCACATTCAACTGATCCACCACCTCCGCCCAATCGGCATCCTCCAGAATCTCGTTCCGTAAAAACTGCGACTGGCTCTCCGTCCAGAAGAACGCATCGGCCAAGTGCAGCTCGGGTTTAAGCGGGGAATGGGTGGCGATGAATTGGTCGATGCTGACCGGGTCGTTGTCCAGGCCCAGCTGTTTGAACAGGGATGGGAGGCTGTGGTTTGGGTTTTCCATTGCAGTGATCCTTGGAATTAGCGGTGATTGGAAGATCATTCGCGGGCAAGCCTTGCTCCTACAAAGGCTGTGGCGGCCACACAATCACTGGACACCCAAAAACCATTGTAGGAGCAAGGCTTGCCCGCGAAGGCGTCAATGAAAACGCCACAAAATCCTAATGACTCAACTCCCGCACCTCAGCATGCGGCACCATTTTCAGAAACTCCGGCATGCTCATGTGCAGCAGATAATTGTGGTTGCCCGCCTCCAGATAAATATCTTTCTGCCGCGTCAGCAACGGGTCGATGACCATGTCCAGCCCGTACGAGTCACCCAGCGGCGGTACCGCGCCGCGTTCGCAGTCGTCGAAGATGTGCGCCAGGTTGCTTTCGCGGGTCAGTTGCCATTCGCCGCTGTTGCGCACTTTGCTCAAGTCCAGATGACGACTGGCCGGCAGCACGGCCATCAGGTAATGCCCGTGGCGGTCGTCGAGGATGATCGATTTGGCCACCCGTTCCGCTGGCACGCCGGCGACGCGCGCGGTTTCCAGGCTGCTCGATGAATGTCGATGAGCAACGACGTCATATTCGCAATGCGCCCGGGTCAGGCTGCTTTGCACCTTTTTTGCCATTCGCATGATGCACCTCGGTGTCGCGCGGAAGGTGGTTGCTGTGTTTTGAGTCTAGTTCGACGGGCCGCTGACGAAGGGAAATCCGCTCACCGGACACATCCGCACATTGATCAAAATTCATCCAGAGCAACCCTCAACTAGACTGAAAGAACCCGCCACTGACGCTCATGGAGAGTCACGTGAACAGCCGATGTTGTGCCTTCGCCTTGCTCCTGCTGACAAGCGCATCCGCCCTCGCCGCCGACACCTCATTGTCAGCGATGAGCCCGGTCGGTCTGTGGCTGATCACGCTGGGGATCGTGCTCCTGATCGCCGAAGCCGCGCTGCCCAACTACGGGGTGATCGGTCTGGGCGGGATCATCATGTTCGTCATCGGCGCGCTGATTCTGAGCAACGCCGAACTGCCGGTGCCGATGATGATCGGCCTCGGATTGATCAGCGCTCTCCTGTTGATCGCTTTAGTAATCCGCGCCCTGAAAACCCGCCCGCGCCACGCCGTCAGTGGCGATGCCGGATTGCTTGGCAGCGTGACTGCGATCACCACCGTACAACCGGGCGATGCGCGTAACGGCTGGATTCAACTGCAAGGCGAACGCTGGCAAGTGCTCAGCGCGACTCCGCTGCACACCGGGCAATCGGTGCGTGTGGTGGGTCGCAAGGGATTGATGCTGGAAGTGGCCGCGACTGACGCGGCGCCGCTCGGAGAGTGATCATGGGTCTGCAAATCGGTTTTGTTGCGCTGCTGTTGTTAGTCATTGCCCTCGCCGGCTCGACGTTCCGCATCCTGCGTGAATACGAGCGCGGTGTGGTGTTCCAGCTCGGACGTTTCTGGCAGGTCAAAGGCCCGGGGCTGATCCTGCTGATTCCGGTGGTGCAGCAAATGGTTCGGGTTGACCTGCGCACCGTTGTGCTCGACGTACCGCCGCAGGACGTGATCACTCGCGACAACGTGTCGGTGAAGGTCAACGCGGTGTTGTATTTCCGCGTACTCGATCCGCAGAAAGCGATTATTCAGGTTGAGGATTATCTGTCGGCCACCAGCCAATTGGCGCAGACCACTTTGCGCGCGGTGCTCGGTAAACATGAACTGGATGAATTGCTGGCCGAACGTGAGCAATTGAACATCGACATCCAGCAAGTGCTCGATGCGCAGACCGATGCCTGGGGAATCAAGGTCGCCAACGTCGAGATCAAACATGTCGACCTTAATGAATCGATGGTGCGCGCCATCGCCAAACAGGCCGAAGCCGAGCGGGAACGGCGGGCCAAGGTGATCCACGCTGAAGGTGAGTTGCAGGCGTCGGAAAAACTGATGCAGGCTGCGGAAATGCTCGGGCGTCAGCCTGGGGCGATGCAGTTGCGGTATATGCAGACGCTGAGTTCGATTGCCGGCGACAAGAGTTCGACGATTGTCTTTCCGTTGCCGATCGAGTTGCTCAAGGGCATGGCGGATTTGTCCGGCAAGTCCTGAGGAGCAAAAGATCGCAGCCTGCGGCAGCTCCTACAGGGGATCACGTTCCAATGTAGGAGCTGCCGAAGGCTGCGATCTTTTCAGGCACCACGCAATTTTTCCAAAGCTTCGTAGGGCGCTCGCGCACACGTTTGCACACGCGCCTGCAACAGCGCCGAAGCCTCGCGGCGTTTGTCTTCAGCATCGGCAACAAACACTTGCGAAGGCTGTTTCGCATGCTGCGCGGCAGCGGCAAACACCTGCTGAGTCTGCACATCATTCAATCGAAAGAACCGCACCAAGCGCCCAGCCATCGCATCAGGCAACTCACTGTAATTAACCGCCAAACCGCCGGAACCACGGCAATGCAGCAACCCCGCCTCCAACAACCGCCCCAAACGCCGCGCGATAAAATCTTCACGGCCCTCGAACTGCAACCCATCCTCCAATACGCAATCACCGAGCATGCCCGGCACCATGTGCATGCCCGGACGGCGCAGATGGGAAACAGCAATTTCCAGCGGATCACGATAGAGAAAAAGCCACGGCGTGTCCGGGAAACAGGTCTGCAACAGCGGCCATTCACCGATGTTCCAGGCATCAAGTTTGACCACTAAACGCTGTTCAACACCGCGTCGGCGCTGACCATACGCCGAGAGCAAGCCGACGATGGCGGCCCGGCGTTCGGCATCAGGCAAATCACCGCGCAGCAACGCATCCAGCGGTGGCGGTTCCGACACCACGATGTAATCGTCGAGTTGCGCGAGCATCTGACTGAGCAAGGTCGAACCGCAGCGCGAAGCGTGCAGAATGAATGCACTCGGGGCGATTCCCGGGCTCTGCGCTTGCCATTCGGTGAGTGCCGCCAATGACGTCTGCCGCCGAAACGCCTGATTGAACGGCAGCCGCAACGCGTCATCGACCGCCTCGCGAAAAAACGGCTGATGCAACGGCGTGTCACCGAACCAGCACCAATCCACCCGCCACTGCCCGTCGACCGGCCAGACACGAATCGGCAACCAGCCGTCGAAGCTCAAGCACTCCATTGTTCGTGCCATTGCCGACGACCATTGCGCATCGCCGCAAGCAGTTCCTCGCGAGAAAACCTCAAGCCACGTTCAGCAGCGAGTGCCCGTGCCTGACTGATGAATACCTCAGGATCGTCCAGCGTGCGCAAGGCCAGAGCCAGCGCGACGTCCTCGCTCACCAGCCGCTGAAAACGTTGCAACGCGGTATCCGCCACACCGGGTTGAGGCGTGCTCGACAGGCCTTGGTCGATCATCTGATCAAGCCAGGCACCCGGCCGGCAATCAATGACCAGATGCACCCGCGCCGACGTGTCACGGTTATCCACACGGTGCCGACGGGCAAGGTCGAGAAACCAGCATTCGCCCGCCTGCATGGGCATGCGCTGACCGTCGAGCCAGAAATCGACATGCGGCGGGCTGAGCAATGGGATGTGCAGGCGCCGATCGGCGTCGGGGCCATCGAGGTCATAATCGCGATGCTCGTGAATCTGTCCACCGGGGCCTAGGCGCAGCAAGCGCGCGCTGACGATCTCCAGCGGCAAATCGCGCAGGCCCTGGCGCCAGCGATCATCGTCCAGCCACGGCGCGCGTTGCTGCGGAGCACCGCGCCCGGGCGACAGTTCGGTCAACGCATCGGCTGCCGAAATCAGCGCGACGCCACTCCAGTCACCCGAAAAATACTCGGTGTTGAAGTGACTGCGCCAGGCGTCGTCGGCAATCGCCGCCAGCGCTTGCAGCAACAGCGGCAAATCCACCGTCACCGGCAAACGCGAGAACGCCGGCCGGCTCATGTCCTGGGCAACACCGCGCACTCGCCGAGCCAGGTCAGCAATCGATCAAGGCAGGCTTCGACCGTTTGCGCACCGGTGTCGAGCACCAGCGACGCCTGCGTTGGCGGCTGATACGGTGCCGACACTCCGGTAAATCCAGCGAGGTCACCGCGTCGCGCCCGTGCGTAATATCCTTTCGGGTCGCGCTGTTCGCAAACAGCCAGAGAGGCGCTGCACCAAACGTCGCGATAGTCCTCACCTAACCGTTGCGCGAACACCTCACGTAGCTCAACCAGTGGCGCAATCATCGCCAAAATCACGATTTGCCCGTTTTCCACCAGCAACGCGGCGAGCTCGCTGGCGCGACGAATATTTTCCTGGCGATCAGCGTCGGTGAATCGCAGATCCCGATTGAGCCCGATGCGCAAACCGTCACCATCCAGTACCACGCTTTGCAAACCTCGCCCGAACAACTCGGCGTGCAGCGCCTGCGCCAATGTCGACTTGCCCGCCGCCGGCAGGCCGGTCAACAGAATCGCTGCACCGCGATGCCCATTTCGAACCTCGCGTTGGGTGCGGCTGACACTGGCGCTCGGCGCCAGCACATCACTGTGCCGGAGCATGCGCCACCACTGGCGTCGAGATATCCCCCGCCGCCCATGCCGATTCACGGTTGGCCAGCGCGGTGGCAATCGACTGCACTTCGGTCGACTGCACTTGATCCGGCAGCGGATCGAGGCCGGCACTGGCGAAGATCTGGCCATAAGCATTGCGCAGATCAGCGTACGACAGGTCGCGGCGCAGATCCGCTTGCAGGTTGTTCAGCTCGCCCTGAATCAGTTCCAGCTCACCGATCCCTGCTGCCTGATGACGGTTGCGCAACTGGCCGACGATTTGTCCGTCGATGTCCGACAATTGCTGATTGGTCTTGAACTGGCGCAACGCTTCTTGATAGTTGGCGTTGGCCACATAGAGCTGCGCGAGCACCGCGATCGACATCGCCTGACGCCGCGCGGTGGCGACTTCTTCACCGGCCTTGGCGACGTTGATTGCAGCGGGTGCGGAGATCACGTTGAACAGGTTCCAGGTGATTTTCACGCCGTAATCGGCCCAGCCCTGTTCGACGAGGAACGAGTTGCTGTCGTAATGGCCACCGGCGGAAAACTCCAGGCCTGGCAGCAGGCGCAGCATGGCCTTGCGGGTTTCGGCAGCGCTGATGCGCGTCTGGTAGTCCTGCTCGCGCAGTTCCGGGCGACTGGTCAGGGCTTCCTGCTCCAGTTTCGCCAGATCGACCTTGAGCTCGGGAATCTGATAACCGTCATCAGTGGCCAAGGTCAGGTTGGTGCCCAGCGGCAGGTTGATCAGGGTGGCCAGTTCGGTTTTCGCCAGCGACAACGCGCGGCGCTGCTCTTCCAGTTGGCGGGTCGCTTCGATCAGCGAACGCTGATAACCGAGCGATTGCACCGGATCACCAATACGCTGATCACTCAGGGTCTGGCTGTTGTCGCGGGCGGTCTGCACACGCGCCATCAGGCTGTCGATTTGTTTGAGCAGACGCTCGGCGGCCATCGCTCGCCAATAGGCCGAACGTACGTCCTGGACGATGGTGTTGATCACCTTGCGGCGCCGTTCCTGAACGATCAGGCGCTGGTCACCCTGCTGCTTGGCGCTGATGTAGCTGACGCCGAAGTCGAGGACGTTCCAGACCATGGTCAGGTCGGCAACGTCGCGGTCACGGTCCTGCGAGGTCGATGGTTCAAGAGACTGGGTGCCGGTGCGCACACTCTGGCTGCTGGAGGCGTTGACGTTGTTGCGCCCGACGTACCCGGCGTCCAGCGCCATGCGCGGCAGCATGTCGAAACTGGCGAGGTCGAGCTGCCGCTTGGCCAGCGCTTCCTCCATGATCTTCAAGCGACCTTCGAGGTTGTATTTCACCGCGCGGGCCATGGCCTGGTGCAGGGTCAACGGGCCGCGCAGCGGTTCCTGATCCTTGTACATGCCTTGCAGATCGCTTTTGGCGCGCTGCTCGCTGACGCTGCGTTCAATCGGGTCACTGGTCACTGCACATCCGCTGATCGCCAGCGCCAGCAGGCTGGCGCCGAACAACTTCTGACTTTTCTTCATCCCTGGATCGCCCCTAGGTCCTGCACAGTGTTGAGTAATGGTGAGTTCAGGCCGACATTTCGCTGATGCCGACCTGTTGCAGCGCTGCCGCCAGGTTGTCGACCCGGTGCTGCTCGGTGTCTTTGAGTTGTTGTAGTTGTTGCCCCAGTGTCGGCGCGCCAAACACACCGCGCAGGCCTTGGGAAATATCGCCGGCCTTGAGCGACTGGCTGCCGAATGCGTTCAGCGCATCCCTCTCGGCAGCACGGTCCTGACTGAACAGGCTCGCCAGTGTGCTGCTGGCGAATACGCCGCCATCACCACCGCCAAAACCGAGGAACCCGTGGCCGGAGCCATCGCCGCTGCTGTCACTGCTGCTGAACACTTGCGCGATGTAACTGCGGCTGAGGGCACCGTGATTGATGAAAATATCGCCAAGCGGACGAATGCCGTTGCCGATCACCCGTTGTTCGAACAGCGGCGCAAAGGTCAGCGGTGAACCGAGCTCGCCGGTTGGTGGAGTGAAGATGAACGGCTGCAGCGGCACGTTCGGTGGCGGTGCCGGCACCACCGGGTCGCTGCTGCGAACCAACGGATCCGGGATCACGACACTAGTCGGCGTGGTCGGCACAGTTGGCACGGTGGGCGGCACGACCACCGGCACCGTATTGATCGCGTAGTTGTTGGAACTGCTGACACCGCTGCCGCTGTTGCCGGACGCATCACTGACCCCGGCACTGTTGACGCTGATCGCGTTGTTCGCACTGTTGACGTTGGCGTTTGGTGTCAGGGTGGCGGTCCAGGTCTTGCCGCCGTCGCTGCTGCTCAGGTTGGACAAGGTGCCGTTCGCCACCGCGATGTCTGACAGATCGAAACCGCTGACCGCCTCATTGAAAGTAATGGTCACCTGCGAGGTCTGACCGATGCCGATGTTCGGGTTGGCAATGACGACCGTCGCACTCGGCCGCTCGCTGTCGAGCGCGTAGTTGTTCGACACCGCCACTGTGCTGCCGACGTTGCCGGCCAGATCGGTGACATTGCTGGTGTCGAGCGCAATGAAATTGCTCGGGTCGGTGACATTGGCCGTCGGCGTGAAGGTCGCGGTCCAGGTCTTGCCGCCATCGCTGCTGCTCAGGTTGCTCAAATCGCCATTGGTCACGCTCAGGTCGGACAGGTCGAAGTTGCTCACCGCCTCGCTGAAGGTGAACGTCACCGTGGTGGTCTGGCCGATGCCCAAGTGGGGATTGGCGACCACGATATTCACCGTCGGCCGGGTCGCGTCGAGCGCGTAGTTGTTGGAAATCGCAATGCTCGCGCCGAGGTTGCCGGCCAGATCCTGCACACCGGCCGTGTCGACGATGATCAGGTTGGTCGTGTCGTTGACGTTGGCCGTCGGTGTCAGCGTGGCGGTCCAGGTGATGCCGCCATCGCTGCTGGTCAGGTTCGCCAGCGTGCCGTTGGCGACGCTGATGTCCGACAGGTCAAAACCGCTGACCGCTTCACTGAAGGTGATGGTCACCGTGGTGGTTGCACCGATGCCCAGGCGATTGTCGGCGACCACGATGGTCGCGGTCGGCAGCGCCGTGTCGATGGCGAAATTGTTCGAAGCGGTGGTGCCGACGCCGCTGTTGCCGGAGGCGTTGGTCACGCCACTGTTGTCGAGGGTAATCAGGTTGGTGGTGTCGGTGATGTTGGCGGTCGGCGTGAGTGTCGCCGCCCAGGTGATGCCGCCGTCACTGGAGGTGACGTTACTCAGGGTGCCATTGGCGATGGTCAGGTCCGCATTGGTGAAACCGCTGACGGCCTCGCTGAAGGTGATGGTCACCGTCGAGGTTTCGCCGGCCTTGAGCGCGGTATCCGCGACGACGATGGTCGCGGTCGGCACTTCGGTCTGCACCGCATAGTTGGCCGAGTTGGTGATGCCGCTGCCGGCATTGCCCGCCAGATCGCTGATGCCAGCGTTGTTCAGCACGATCAGGTTGGTGGCGTCACTGACGCCGATGGTCGGCGTGAAGGTGGCCATCCAGGTGATGCCGCCGTCGCTCGACGAGACATTGCTCAGCGTACCGTTGGCAACGCTCAGGTCGCTGTTGTCGAATCCGCTGACCGCCTCACTGAAAGTAATGGTGACGAGTGCGGTTTCACCGGGACGCAGATCGGTATCACTGATGACGATGGTGGCGGTCGGGCGCTGACTGTCGATCACGTAGTTGGCCGAATCGGTGGTGCCGCTGCCGGAATTGCCCGCGATGTCAGTGATGCCGGTGTTGTCCAGGGTGATGATGTTGCTGGTGTCGGTGATGCCCGCCGATGGAGTGAACGTCGCCGTGTAAGTGATGTTGTCCGAGGTGCTCAGCCCGGAGAGCGTGCCGTTGGCCACGGTCAGGTCGGCCAGGGTCAAACCGCTGACGGCCTCGCTGAAGGTGATGGTCACGGTGGTGGTCTGGCCGACGCCCAGCGCTGAATCGGCGAGCACCACGGTGGCGGTCGGGCGCTGGGTGTCGATGGCGTAATTGTTGGAGTTGGTGGTGCCATTGCCGGCGTTGCCAACGGCGTTCTGCACACCGCTGTTGTCGAGGGTGATCAGGTTGCTCGCGTCCGTGCTGTTGCTGGTCGGGGTGAAAGTCGCCGTCCAGGTGATACCGCCGTCGCTGCTGCTCACCGCCGTCAGCGTGCCGTTGGCAATCGTCAGGTCGGCGTTGTTGAAACCAGTGACGGCTTCGCTGAAGGTAATGGTCACCAGCGACGTTTCGCCGATGGTCAGGCTGTTGTCCGCGACGACGATGGTCGCGGTTGGCACTTCGGTCTGCACCGCATAGTTGGCCGAGTTGGTGATGCCGCTGCCGGCATTGCCCGCCAGATCGCTGATGCCAGCGTTGTTCAGCACGATCAGGTTGGTGGCGTCACTGACGCCGATGGTCGGCGTGAAGGTGGCCGTCCAGGTGATGCCGCCGTCGCTCGACGAGACATTGCTCAGCGTACCGTTGGCAACGCTCAGGTCGCTGTTGTCGAATCCGCTGACCGCCTCACTGAAAGTAATGGTGACGAGCGCGGTTTCACCGGGACGCAGATCGGTATCACTGATGACGATGGTGGCGGTCGGGCGCTGACTGTCGATCACGTAGTTGGCCGAATCGGTGGTGCCGCTGCCGGAATTGCCCGCGATGTCAGTGATGCCGGTGTTGTCCAGGGTGATGATGTTGCTGGTGTCGGTGATGCCCGCCGATGGAGTGAACGTCGCCGTGTAAGTGATGTTGTCCGAGGTGCTCAGCCCGGAGAGCGTGCCGTTGGCCACGGTCAGGTCGGCCAGGGTAAAACCGCTGACGGCCTCGCTGAAGGTGATGGTCACGGTAGTGGTCTGGCCGACGCCCAGCGCTGAATCGGCGAGCACCACGGTGGCGGTCGGGCGCTGGGTGTCGATGGCGTAATTGTTGGAGTTGGTGGTGCCATTGCCGGCGTTGCCAACGGCGTTCTGCACACCGCTGTTGTCGAGGGTGATCAGGTTGCTCGCGTCCGTGCTGTTGCTGGTCGGGGTGAAAGTCGCCGTCCAGGTGATACCGCCGTCGCTGCTGCTCACCGCCGTCAGCGTGCCGTTGGCAATCGTCAGGTCGGCGTTGTTGAAACCAGTGACGGCTTCGCTGAAGGTAATGGTCACCAGCGACGTTTCGCCGATGGTCAGGCTGTTGTCCGCGACGACGATGGTCGCGGTTGGCGCCACGGTGTTGATGGTGAAGTTGCCGGAGTTGGTCGTGCCCGTGCCGGCGTTCCCGGCCAGGTCAGCGATACCGGTGTTGGCCAGGGTGATGATGTTGCTGGTGTCGTTGATCCCGCCGGTCGGCGTGAAGGTCGCCGTCCAGGTGATACCGCCATCGGCGCTGCTGACCGGCGTGAGCGTGCCGTTGGGGACGGTCAGGTCGGCGTTGGTGAAACCACTGACCGCTTCGCTGAAGGTAATGGTCACCAGTGTCGTTTCGCCGGCGCTCAGCGCGGGATCGGCGACGACGATGGTCGCGGTCGGCCGCTGGGTGTCGATGCTGTAGTTGTTCGAATCGGTGGTGCCACTGCCGGCATTGCCGGCCAGGTCGGCGACGCCGGTGTTGTCCAGTGTCACCAGGTTGGTGGCGTCGGTGATGTTCGCGCTCGGTGTGAACGTTGCCGTCCAGGTGATGCCGCCGTCCACGCTGCTGACCGCCGTCAGGGAGCCGTTGGCGATGGTCAGGTCGGCATTGGTAAAACCGCTGACCGCTTCGCTGAAGGTGATGGTCACCAGCGAGGTGTCGCCGATTTTCAAGGTACTCTGCGTGAACACCACGGTGGCGGTCGGCCGCACGGTGTCGACCGCGTAATTGTTGGAATCAGTGGTGCCGCTGCCGGCATTGCCCGCCAGATCCGCGACCCCGGTGTTATTGAGGGTGATCAGGTTGGTAGCGTCAGTGATGCTGCTGGTCGGCGTGAACGTCGCCGTCCAGGTGATGCCGCCATCCGCACTGCTGACTGCGCTCAACGTGCCGTTGGCAATGCTCAGGTCGGCGTTGGTGAAGCCGCTGACCGCTTCACTGAAAGTAATGGTCACCAGCGAGGTTTCACCGATTTTCAGCGCGGTATCGGCGACCACGATGGTCGCCGTCGGCCGTGCGGTGTCGATCGCGTAGTTGTTGGAGTTGGTGCTGCCAGTGCCGGCGTTGCCGGACAGGTCATTGACCCCGGTATTGTTCAGAGTGATCAGGTTGGTGGTGTCGGTGACGCTCGTGGTTGGCGTCAGCGTGGCGGTCCAGGTGATGCCGCCGTCGCTGCTGCTCAGTCCGGTCAAGGTGCCGTTGACCACCGTCAGGTCGGCGGCGGTGAAGCCGCTCACCGCTTCGCTGAAGGTGATGGTCACCACAGAGGTTTCGCCTGCCGCCAGATTGGTGTCGGCAACGACAATGGTCGCTGTCGGTCGTACGGTGTCGACCACATAATTGGCCGAATCGGTGGTGCCACTGCCGGCGTTGCCGGCCAGATCCGCCACCCCGGTGTTGTCCAGGGTAATCAGGTTGGTGGCATCGGTAATGCTCGCGTTCGGGGTGAACGTCGCCGTCCAGGTGATGCCGCCGTCGGCGCTGCTGACGTTGGTCAGCGTACCGTTGGCAATGGTCAGGTCGGCGTTGGTGAAACCGCTCACCGCCTCGCTGAACGTGATGGTCACCAGCGAGGTGTCGCCGATTTTCAGGGCAGTGTCTGCCATCACGATGGTTGCGGTCGGACGTTGGGTATCGATCGCGTAATTGTTGGAATTGGTGGTGCCGACGCCAGCCACGCTGTCGGACACCGCCGTCACCCCGGTGTTGTCGAGGGTGATGAGGTTGGTGGTGTCGGTAATGTTGTTGGTAGGCGTAAAGGTTGCCGTCCAGGTGATACCGCCGTCGGCGCTGGACACATTGGTCAGCGTGCCGTTGGCAATGGTCAGGTCGGCGTTGGTAAAACCTTTTACTGCGCGGCTGAAGGTGATGGTCACCAGCGAGGTTTCGCCGATTTTCAACGCGGTGTCGGCGACCACGATGGTGGCAGTCGGTGGTTCCACGTAAGCGGTGTTCAGCGTACCGCCGTTGTTGTAGATGCCCACCAGCGCACTCGGCGTTGTACCCGTCGAGCCTCCGTTCGACAGACCGCCGCCACCGCTGGCAGCGCCGTTGCCACTGATCGCGGCAAAGTTGCTCGCGGTGATCAGCACCACGCCGCCGTTGTTCCAGATCGCGCCGACGCCGCGACCGCCAGCCCCGCCA